>NZ_LN794158.1:1500000-1754988 GCF_000953015.1 Candidatus Methylopumilus turicensis | reverse complement strand
CACCTATCAACCATCTAAAGTCCGTCGCGCACGCACACATGGTTTTTTAGTACGCATGAAAACTCGTGGCGGTCGCGCAGTGATTGCTGCTCGTCGTGCTAAGGGCCGTGCTCGCTTAGCTGTATAAAATCTTACCTGTTCACACGGTCGATCCCTGTGTTCACGAATTAGGTAAGTATGAATTTTAAATTTCCTAGTGAATTGAGATTACTAAAAACGGATGATTTTTCATCCGTTTTTAATTTCCGCAAGCGCATCTCAGGCGCAACCTTAGTTATTAACTATAGGAACAATCCGCTTCAATACGCAAGGCTCGGATTAGTTGTCAGTAAGAAGGTGGCCAAGTTATCTGTGGATCGTAATTACATGCGCAGAGTCCTAAAAGAGCTGTTCAGACGAAACAAAGCTAACTTTAGTCACTTAGACCTCGTCATTCGACCTCAAAAGCCATTCAGTCATAAAAACTTCAATGAAATTGTCCAAGAGTTTGATATGCTGATCGGTAAGCTGAAAAATAAGTAGCATGCTTGATTGATTTTGAAATACAGAGAAGACATTGGCTAAAATTTTATTGTTGTTAATTAGATGCTATCAGCGCTTTCTAAGCCCATTACTGGGTCCGCAATGCCGTTTTAGTCCAACTTGCTCACACTATGCATATCTATCTATTGAAAAGCATGGTGCCTTTAAAGGCTTTTACTATACTGTGCGCCGATTGTTAAAATGCCATCCTTGGCATGTCGGTGGCCATGATCCTATTCCTTAATTAATACACTAGCGCAAAGACGAAAATAAATATGGACGTTAAAAGACTGATTTTGTTTGTTGTTTTGTCATTTTCAATTTTGTTTTTTTGGAATGCATGGCAAGAAAAACATAGGCCGATTGAGCCTGTTGTGGCAACTCAAGACGACATCCCAACTAAAACGACCATAGCGGCGGTTGATAAAGAAAAAGAAACACAGTTCCGTCTTCAAACGGATAAGCGCATTTCAGTGCAAACAGATTTGTTTAAAGCTGAAATCGACACAATGGGTGCTGATATTCGTCAATTAGAGTTAACGCAGCATCGCGCTGATAATTCAGATGCAAATAACTTTGTACTATTGAGTGATCAAATTGCGCCATCCGTTTACGTCATTCAGTCAGGTATTGCGATTGATGGTTTAGCCACACATAAGGAAGTGTTTACTAGCGCTACGAACACCTACCAAATGGCTGCCGATCAAAATGAATTAAAAGTATCGCTTGAATGGTTAAGCCCTGCAGGCGTCAAGCTGACGAAGACCTATACCTTTGTACGTGGCAGTTATGAAGTCAAGGTTGACCAGGTCATTATTAACGGATCAGGTTTCGCTTTAGAGCCATTGGCTTACTACCAAATCATTCATGATAGTGAATCTAACCAAGGCACGAAGATGATGCCGACGTTTACCGGCGGTGCATACTTTACTGATGCTGATAAATTTAAAAAGGTTAACTTTGGTGACATGAGTAAAGAGCCTCTGTCCAAACTTGCCAAAGATGGCTGGGTTGGCTTGGTACAACATTATTTTGTCAGTGCTTGGATTCCGCAGGCTAAAGAGTCTCAAGAGTTCTACACGAAAGATCTAGGGAACAAAATTTTTGCAATTGGCACGAAAATGTCTTTATCTTCAGTTGCGCCAGGGGCTAGTAAGGATCTAAATGCCAAACTCTACATGGGCCCACAAACTCATGATGACCTTGTCAAAGCTGCACCAGGGTTGGAGTACACCGTTGACTATGGCTGGTTAAGTTTTATTGCTTCACCGCTCTTCATGATTTTGTCGATTATCCAGGATGTCGTAGGTAATTGGGGCTATTCCATCATCTTGCTCACGGTATTGATCAAACTCGCTTTCTATCCACTTTCAGCGTCTGGTTACCGTAACATGGCGCAAATGCGTGAGTTGGCGCCGCGCTTACAAAGCCTAAAAGAAAAATTTGGCGATGACCGCCAAAAAATGCAGCAAGGCATGATGGAGCTGTATAAAAAAGAAAAGATTAACCCGATGGGCGGCTGTCTACCGATCCTAGTGCAAATCCCAGTCTTTATTTCACTCTATTGGATGCTGCTCGCCAGCGTTGAGATGCGTAATGCACCATTTGTTCTTTGGATTACCGACCTATCTGCACCAGATAGTTTATTTGGTCATATTCCAGAGTTCTTGCCACTGATCGGCGGAATGCCAATTGGTTTGTTACCCATTCTAATGGGCATTTCTATGATTATTCAAACTAAGCTAAATCCAAAGCCTGCCGACCCTATGCAGGCGAAGGTGATGGCGATTATGCCGATCGTATTTAGCGTTTTCTTCTTCTTCTTCCCAGCGGGCCTGGTTCTATATTGGTTAGTTAACAACGTGCTCTCTATTGCACAGCAGGCACGTATCAATCACTTGATCCATGCGGCAACACTCGCTAAGAAAAAAGGAAATGCAGTACGTTAACAATATCAGCGACACCATAGCCGCGATAGCTACTGCATCCGGCTCTGGTGGTATCGGTGTGGTCCGAGTTTCAGGACCGGCAGTCATGCAGATTGCCACTGCCATTCTCGGGCATTGTCCTAAGCCGCGCTATGCGGCTTATCTTCCATTTCAAGATGTTGATGGACAAGTATTAGATCAGGGTATTGCGATTTATTATTCATCACCTAATTCCTACACTGGTGAGGAGGTGCTGGAATTGCAAGCGCATGGCGGCCCCGCCCTCCTACAAATTCTGTTATCGCGTTGTTTATCACTAGGTGCTCGTCAAGCGGCGCCCGGTGAATTTACGCGCCGCGCTTATCTCAATGAAAAAATGGACCTTGCCCAAGCTGAGGCTGTGGCGGATGTCATCAATGCAGCAACCTCTGAAGCCGCAAAAAGCGCGATGCGCTCTTTATCGGGTGAGTTCTCGAATCGCATCAATGCCCTTCTCCAGCGCTTGGTTGAGTTACGAATGTTCGTTGAGGCGTGTTTAGACTTCCCTGAGGAAGAGATCGATTTTATTTCTCAGGGGAATGTGAAGCAGAAAATCGAAGGCGTTCAAGCTGAATTACAAAGAATCTATAATGAATCTAAGCAAGGTCATTTATTGCGAGAAGGATTAACGGTCGTTTTAGTTGGCCAGCCCAATGTTGGTAAGTCTAGTTTGATCAATCAATTGGCTGCTGATGATATTGCTATTGTGACCTCAATTGCTGGCACGACGCGTGACACGATTAAAAGCGCAATACAAATCAATGGAATACCGCTTCATGTGGTTGATACGGCTGGACTTCGTGAGACAGAAGATGAAATTGAACAATTCGGGATTGCCAGAACTTGGCGAGCGCTAGAAAGCGCCAACATCGCATTATTATTACTAGATGCAGCTAATGGCATTACCGAGATTGAAAGATCGATTTTAGCGCGTTTACCGAGGGATATCCCCAAAATCTGGGTGCATAACAAAATTGATTTGACGAAAAGTCTTCCGTTTGTTGAATATTTGGCGGGTGAAGCCCATATCCATCTGTCTGCTAAAACTGGAGATGGGGTCAATCTGCTGCGCGAAACATTACTCAAAATCGTAGGTTGGACATCAACAAGCGAGGGGGTGTTTATGGCAAGAACCCGCCACTTGGATGCTATTAAACAAGTTGAGCAATTTTTGAGTTCAGCCTTGGGATCGATTAATCAATCTGAAATTGTTGCTGAAAATTTGCGTATGGCTCAAGATGCCCTGAGCACAGTGACTGGTGAGTTCACGCCAGATGACTTGTTGGGAGAGATTTTTAGTAAGTTTTGTATTGGTAAGTAAGTTATTTTTTATTAAAAAGTCTTAATAGCACCCTACACGGGACACCAAACACAGCGAATATTCGATGTGTTTCACGTGAAACATTCTCTTGGTTCTTGGGCTCAACGGCTTCACTTGCGTCGTATTTTACTCCAGTAAACATCGCTACAATTAAATTGTCTTTATGGACGATGCTTTCTGTAACGACGCCAAGGACATGAATGCATACTAAGCCGAGCCATGCCCATGCGCTATAGAAATGGATGGCATGTAAAAGAGCTGGTGCGTTAAATAACCAGCCATCGTTAAATACCAAAAAACCACTGATGACAGTCATCAAGCCCAGCGCCAGTAGCATATAAATGACTAAAGAGCCCGCTGGATTGTGACCTACAAAAGGCTTGGATCGCCCTTGAAGAGTCCTCCATGCGTAACGAACAGCGCCTTCAGGATTGGGTGGAAAGCTTTTAAACTTGGCGTAGCCTGTACACAAAAACCCCCAAAAAATGCGACTTACTATTAAGCTGCCAGCGACGTAACCAGCGTTGGTGTGTGTAATACGATCCCATTCGGATTCGTGCGTATAAAATGCGATACCGAAAGCAATCACTAAAGACCAGTGAAAAATCCTAACAAATGGATCCCAAACGTACCGCATTTAAACGCGCTAAATTACTTAGTTACGGTAATAAGGTAAGCAATGTAGTTGCCTTTTTCCTGAGCAGTACAATCACGACCGATGATGTCATTGCAATGCTTAGTAAAATTCTTTTCTACAGTGTCCACTGATGTAAAGCGTTTTTCGTTTACAGCTGGTGCAAGAGGGCGAATAGGTTTGTTCGTAACGATGTGCTTGCCTTCATTTGCTGGATTTGTAGTGTGGCATGAAGCGCACGCTACTTGTTTGCCTTTAATTGTTAATTCGCGATTGAAAAACTTTTTACCGTCTTCAGAAGATAAGCCAGTTGAAGCTGGGTTGATGTTTTTTGCAATGATTGCATATTTATCAGCAAGTTTTTGTGCTGTTTCAACATCGGCTTGAGCGCTGAATGCGGTCACGCTAAGAATCGCTGCCAAGATATAAGATAGTTTTTTCATTATTGTCCCCTTTATTAATAATTTGAAGTATGTTGTTCAGAACATGAAGTATTGTTTAAGCAAAATACTAAGCTACAACTCACATTATATTGATAATAAGACATTTATGTTAAGGAAATATTTCGATTTAATGTTATTTCAAATTAGCCACATGTTTCACGTGAAACATGATTGGTTTGGCATGACGTGGTCTTGAGATTAAAGTAAGATACAAGTCTTTCGTTATTAAGCATTATTTTCATGCAATTCACAGAAAAATTTGATGTGATCGTTATCGGCGGTGGCCATGCGGGAACAGAAGCTGCACTTGCATCTGCTCGAATGGGTCAGAAAACCTTACTGTTGACGCACAACATTGAGACGCTTGGACAGATGTCTTGCAATCCCTCAATTGGCGGGATTGGTAAGGGGCATTTGGTCAAGGAGATAGACGCGCTTGGTGGTGCGATGGCTGCCGCGACCGATGAGGGCGGTATCCAGTTTCGCATATTAAACTCTAGCAAGGGCCCTGCTGTGCGCGCAACGAGAGCCCAAGCAGATCGTATTCTATATAAAGCGGCGATTCGCCATCGCTTGGAAAACCAAGAAAATCTTTGGTTATTTCAGCAGGCTGTTGATGACATTATTCTAGACGGCGACAAGGTGGCCGGCGTGGTCACCCAAATTGGACTCCGATTTGAAGCTAAAGCCGTTGTGTTGACTGCCGGAACGTTCTTGGCTGGCTTGATTCATGTAGGTTTAAGTCATTATGAGGCTGGTCGCGCAGGTGATCCCCCTGCCATTTCATTAGCTTCAAGACTGAGAGAGATTGGCCTGCCTGTTGGACGCCTAAAAACAGGTACGCCACCTCGTATTGATGGTCGAACGATTGATTATTCGGTGATGCAAGAGCAGCCGGGCGACAACCCTGTCCCAGTATTTTCATTTTTGGGAAATGTTAATCAGCATCCAAGACAAGTGCCTTGCTGGATTACACATACAAATGAAAAAACGCATGACATCATTAGGAGTGGTTTAGACAGATCGCCCATGTACACTGGTGTGATTGAAGGAATTGGTCCTCGCTACTGCCCTTCTGTAGAAGACAAAATTCATCGTTTTTCTGATAAAGAATCTCACCAAATTTTCCTTGAGCCAGAGGGCTTGGAAACAAACGAAATCTATCCTAACGGTATTTCTACGAGCCTTCCTTTTGATATTCAGTATCAACTGGTCCGTTCTATTCGTGGGCTTGAGAATGCACATATCCTTCGTCCAGGTTACGCGATTGAGTACGATTACTATGATCCGCGTGGTTTGAAGGATTCGCTAGAAACTAAAGCGGTTAGAGGTTTGTTTTTTGCTGGTCAAATCAACGGAACAACGGGTTACGAAGAAGCTGGTGCTCAAGGATTGTTAGCGGGCGCGAACGCGGCTTTGTATGCTCAGGAAAGAGAGAGTTGGTGTCCGGCGCGTAACCAAGCGTATTTGGGAGTGTTGGTTGATGATTTGATTACTAGGGGCGTAACTGAGCCCTATCGTATGTTTACAAGTCGTGCAGAGTATCGACTGTTGCTACGTGAAGATAACGCAGATATTCGATTAACTGAGGCGGGTCGTAAGATTGGTTTGGTTGACGATGTGCGATGGGAAGCATTCTCTCGCAAGCAAGAGGCGATTTTGCGTGAACAAGAGCGTTTGAAATCAACTTGGGTTCGTCCTGGAGCGCTACCAAAAGAAGAGGCTATTCGGGTGCTTGGTAAGGCAATTGAGCACGAGTATTCACTCTTCGAATTGTTACGTCGTCCGGAGTTAAGTTATGAAAGTCTGCTGAGCTTGCCGACAAGCGAAGCGACCGTTAAGTTTGAAGACATTCCTGAAGACGTCCGCCAACAGGTTGATATTGCTGCAAAATATCAGGGCTATATCGATAGGCAGCAAGAGGAAATTGAGCGTGCAGCAGGCAGTGAGCACACTAAGTTGCCTGAAGACATGGATTATTCAGATGTGCATGGTTTGTCGATTGAGGTGCAGCAAAAACTTGCACTTCATAAACCTCAAACGATTGGCCAGGCAGGTCGCGTGTCTGGCGTGACGCCAGTCGCTGTTTCCTTGTTGTTGGTTTATTTGAAACGAAAAAACCGTGCCAAAAAAATAGATGTCACCGGTGAACAGGTCGCATGAGTCAGCAGGCCATTCTCGAACAAGGCATTAAAGATGCCAAGCTAGATATTTCAGCGCAAACCCAACAGAGGCTGCTCGATTATTTAGCGCTGATGCAAAAGTGGAATAAAGTGCATAACCTCACTGCTGTGCGTGATGCGGATGAAATGGTGATCTTGCACTTGTTGGATAGTTTGGTTGTTTTGCCATTTATCGATGCCAAGCATTTGCTAGATGTTGGAAGTGGGGCGGGCTTACCAGGCATTCCACTAGCGATTTGTTTACCTGATTTGCAGGTCACGGTCATTGATTCAAACAGTAAAAAAGTCAGCTTTATGCGTCAAGCGAAGGCGGAGTTGGGGATTGCGAATTTAGAAGTGCTGGGCGGCCGAGTTGAGGAAATTGCGTCCACCAAGAAATTTGAAATCATTATTTCCCGTGCGTTTTCAGATTTAAGCCTGTTCATTTCCTTAACGCACCATTTGTTAGATGCACAAGGAAAGTGGTTGGCGATGAAGGGTGTTTATCCTGAAGTTGAGCTTGCGGAATTAGCTGCAAAAACAGGCGTTACTGCTTCAAAAGTAGAAGTATTAAATGTGCCGGGGCTTGATGCACAGAGACACTTGGCATTTTTGCCATATCAGCCCGTTAGCAATCATTCAAAATAAAGTAGGTAGTTTCATGAAAATATTAGCGATTACAAATCAAAAAGGTGGCGTTGGTAAAACCACGACTTGTGTCAATTTGGCGGCAAGTTTGGCTGCCTTTGGTAGCCGTGTTCTATTGGTTGATTTGGATCCACAGGGGAATGCAACAACGGGCAGTGGTATTGATAAAGCAAAGATGAAACACACGATTTATCACGTGCTGATTGGTGATAAAACAGTGGCTGAAGTGACTCAAAAGACTGAAAAAAGCAATTTTGATGTATTGCCCGCCAATAGAGACTTAGCGGGCGCGGAAGTTGAGTTGGTGAATGAAATTGGCCGTGAAACAAAGTTAAAAGTCGCCTTAGCTGCAATTAAAGATCAATACGATTATGTTTTGCTGGACTGTCCCCCGGCCCTCAATTTGGTGACGGTCAATGCATTAACGGCGGCACATGCGGTAATGATTCCAATGCAATGTGAATACTATGCTTTGGAGGGTCTGACAGATTTGGTGAATACGATTAAAAAAGTACGCACTCACCTTAACCCAGTGCTAGAGATAGAGGGCTTATTACGTACAATGTTTGATAACCGCAACATGTTGGCGCAGCAAGTTTCAGCACAATTGGTAAGTCATTTTGGCGATAAGGTTTACAGCACATTAATCCCCAGAAATGTGCGTTTGGCTGAGGCACCAAGCTATGGGATGCCGGCATTAATTTACGATAAGTCATCCAAGGGAGCGCAAGCTTACTTGCAGCTTGCTGAAGAAATTCTTGGCAGAGAAAAAGCAAAACAATAAACATCCAGTATCAATAGAATGGACAAAAAATGGTGAAACTTAAAGGTTTGGGTCGTGGGTTAGATGCGCTTTTGGCAAATGATGAAGAGGCCAACAATCAGTCCGCCAGCCTAGCGACGTTGGCTGTAGGCAAATTGCAGCCGGGTAAGTATCAACCGAGAACGCACATGGATCAAGCTTCTCTAGAAAGCTTGGCCGACTCAATTCGCTCGCAAGGCATCATGCAGCCAATCGTTGTGAGGCTTGTGAGTGGCGGTCAATATGAAATTATTGCAGGCGAAAGAAGATGGCGCGCCTCTCAGCTTGCTGGATTAACAGAAGTGCCTGTGATCATCAAAGAAATTCCTGATGAAGCTGCATTGGCAATGGCGTTGATTGAAAACATTCAACGAGAAAACCTTAATCCGATTGAAGAGGCGAATGGTATTCAGCGCCTTATCAATGAGTTCGATATGACGCACGAAACAGCTGCTCACGCAGTTGGTCGTTCACGCAGTGCTGTGACCAATTTATTGCGTTTACAAAATCTTCACGGGGTCGTGCAGGAGATGTTGGCAATTTCAAAGTTAGATATGGGTCATGCACGTGCACTGCTGACTTTGGATGGTGCAAAACAGATTGCCGCTGCTGAGGAGATTGTACAAAACCAGCTATCAGTTCGCTCTGCAGAACAATTGGTTAAAAAGTTATCGAGTTCTGCTGTCGCAACTGAAAAGTCGCCGGCCAAAGATCGTGATGTGTTGAGACTGCAAGAAACGCTTGCGCAACGCTTAGGTGCTGCTGTGACGATTGACATCGGCAAGTACGGTTCCGGTACCTTGAAAATTCGTTATGCTAGCCTTGATCAGCTAGATGAAATTATTTCGAAATTTCGTTAAAAGTCATCTGCTGGACTTGACTTGATTTGAATAAAACAAGACAATCGCGGACTTCGCGCATGAAGATTTGTGCTGTTTTATCAAAAAATAACAAAAAATGGAAAACCTCAAAACAGCGCAAGTATATAAACAAATGTTGAAATGGCAGCTTTTGGCGACTATTTCAGTAGCAATACTAGTGTTTATATTAGCTAAAATTATTGGTGTAGTTTCCCCAGAGCATGCAGCTATATCAGCCTTGTGTGGTGGTATGTCTGCGGTAATAGGCGGAATTGCTGGTGCGCTGATTGCTAAGAGTGGCGATAAGAAAAATAATGCAGGCGCAATACTCATCGCAATGCTTAAGGCTGAAGCGGTGAAAATATTTGTCATCGCTTTGTTGTTGTTATTAACGTTCAAGCTATACAACGAACATTTGGTTCCAATCGCTTTAATTTTGGGCCTGGCGGCATCGGCAATTTTGTCTGGTGCGGCCTTTTTTGGTTTAGATAAAAAATAAAGATAGACGCAAGTTATTAAGGGTTTGATTTATGGCAACTGAACACGCATTAACTCCATCTGGCTACATTGAGCACCATCTGTCGTTTAATAGTCTCTCTATTGGCAATGGTTCGTTCTGGTCTTTGCACATTGATACGCTAGTCATGTCAGTGGCATTGGGAATGATTGCAATTGGCTTAATCTGGTGGGTGGCTCGCGGCGCAACTGCCGGCGTTCCAACAAAAAGACAAGCATTTATAGAGTTGGTATTTGATTTTGTTGATGACCAAGTTAAAAATATTTATCACGGTAACCGACATACCTTTATCGCTCCAGCAGCATTAACCGTATTTGTTTGGGTTTTGATGATGAATGCGATGGATTTCTTACCTATTGATATTGTTGCAAAATACATTGTTGAGCCTATTGGTGGCGAACATACATTCTGGCGTTCGGTTCCTACTTCGGACATCAATACAACATTCGCGCTAGCGCTGACTGTTTGGTTCTTAATGATCTTCTTTGCAATTAAAGCAAAGGGTCTTGGCGGCTGGATTCATGAGTTGTTCTGTTCACCTTTCGGTACGAGTCCTTTTGTTTGGCCAGCGAACTTTTTATTCAACCTCATTGAGTACGTCTCAAAACCACTTTCACATTCATTGCGACTTTTCGGCAACATGTATGCTGGTGAGGTTATTTTCTTGTTATTGGGCTTGTGGGCAGCTACAGGTGTAACGGGCACAATCGCTGGTGCAATTTTAGGTGCAGGATGGTCAATTTTCCACATTCTGATTGTTGCGTTACAAGCATTCATTTTCATGATGCTCACTGTTGTTTACTTAGCAATGGCACAAGAAAGTCATTAATAGTTTTTTTTTATAGTAGGTTTGTAATTTAGTTGGTAATAGAGTTAGTAATAGTAGTAGTTAGTAATATCCCTCAATTTGAAAGGAAACATAATGGAAGCTGTTCAATTTTTAGCAACAATTCAAGCATATACTGGCATTGGCATTGGCCTAATCATCGGTTTGGGCGCTGCTGGCGCTTGTATCGGTATTGGTATCATGTGTGCTAGCTTCTTGGAAGGCGCAGCTCGCCAACCAGAAATGATCCCAGCATTGCAAGGTAAAGTATTCTTGCTATTGGGTCTTATCGATGCTTCATTCATTATTGGTGTTGGTCTTGCAATGATGTTCGCATTTGCTAACCCACTATTAAGTGTTGTTCCTCACTAAGCTAACAAATTAAATAAATTAGCTTAACTGGAGTCTGGGAGCAAAAATGGATATTAACTTTACACTGGTAGCACAAGCGATTGCATTCTTTGTGCTCATCGTGTTCACCATGAAATTTGTGTGGCCACCTTTGCTAAATGCAATCGAAACACGTCAAAAAGAAATTGCTGATGGTTTGGCTGCGGGTGAAAAAGGCCGCGCTGAATTAGAGCAGTCTTCTAAGCGTGCTTCTGAAGCACTAGCTGAAGCTAAGGTAAAAGCATCTGAGATTTTGGCGCTTGCTGAAAAGCGTGCAACACAAATCGTTGAAGATGCTAAGGGCACAGCTAAAGCTGAAGGCGATCGCATTATCACTGGTGCAAAAGCTGAAATCGAGCAAGAGATTAACCGCGCTAAAGAAGGGCTACGTCAACAAGTGTCGACGTTAGCTATCGCTGGTGCTGAAAAAATCTTGCGTAAAGAAATTGACGCTAAAGCGCACGCAGAGATTTTAACTGCAATCGCTAAAGAGCTTTAGGAGGCCTTGGTAAATCATGGCTGAAGCGATAACGATAGCAAGACCTTATGCCACAGCGGTTTTCCGCTTGGCTAAGGAAAAAAAAGCGCTAGCTAAATGGTCTGAAGAATTGGCTTTCATTGGTGCGGTTTCTGATAACGCACAAGTAAAAGCGCTAATCGACGACCCAAAATTACCTTCAAGTGAACTTGAGCGTGCAATGCTTACCATTTTTGATGGTAAGTTAAGTGATGCGGCAGTGAATTTGGTGAAGTTACTTGTTGAGAATGATCGACTCGTCATTGTTGCCGACATTGTGGCAGCGTTTGAGGAATTAAAAGCACTCGATGAAGGTACGCTAGAGGCTGAATTAACAGCGGCTGCAAAACCAACCGACGCGCAAGTAAGTGCATTAGTGAAGCAACTTGAAGCGAAGTTTGGTAAAAAAATTGAAGCTCAAGTGAAATTGGATCCTGAATTAATTGGTGGGATCAAAATTGTAGTTGGCGATACAGTGATCGATGCATCAGTACGCGGCCAATTACAGTCACTTGCATACACGCTTAAAGGTTAGACACTTAAAAGTTTAGACCATCATAGGTCAGGAGACATAAAAATGCAGTTATCAACATCAGAAATCAGTGAACTGATTAAAAGTCGATTGGAGAATTTCTCTACGACTGCTGAAGCGCGTACTCAAGGTACAGTTGTTTCAGTTACGGACGGTATTGTTCGTATTCACGGCCTATCAAATGTAATGGCCGGTGAAATGATCGAGTTCCCAGGCAACACATTCGGTTTAGCGTTAAACCTTGAGCGTGACTCAGTAGGTGCCGTTGTTCTTGGTGATTACGAACACATTACAGAAGGCGACGTATGTAAATGTACAGGTCGTATTTTGGAAGTGCCAGTAGGTCCAGAACTTATCGGTCGTGTGGTTGATGCGCTAGGTCGTCCAATCGACGGCAAGGGCCCAATCAACGCTAAAATGACTGACAAAATTGAAAAAGTTGCGCCAGGCGTTATTGCACGTAAATCAGTTTCACAACCAGTTCAAACTGGTATTAAAGCGATTGACTCAATGGTGCCAGTTGGCCGCGGTCAACGTGAATTAATTATTGGTGACCGTCAAACTGGTAAGACAGCAGTTGCAATTGATGCGATCATCAATCAAAAAGGTCAAAACATGACCTGTATCTACGTAGCGGTTGGCCAAAAGGCTTCAACGATTGCTAACGTGGTACGTAAACTTGAACAATACGGTGCGATGGAGTACACGATTATTGTTGCGGCTTCAGCATCTGACTCTGCAGCGTTGCAATTTATTGCTCCGTACTCAGGTTGTACGATGGGTGAATATTTCCGTGACCGTGGTCAAGACGCATTGATCATCTATGATGATTTGACAAAACAAGCGATCGCTTACCGTCAAATCTCTCTATTACTACGCCGTCCACCAGGCCGTGAAGCTTATCCAGGTGATGTGTTCTATCTCCACTCACGTTTGTTAGAGCGTGCAGCGCGTGTAAACGAAGAGTACGTAGAAAAATTCACTAATGGTGAAGTTAAGGGTAAAACAGGTTCATTGACTGCATTGCCGATCATTGAAACACAAGCTGGTGACGTTTCTGCATTCGTTCCCACTAACGTAATTTCAATTACCGACGGTCAGATCTTCTTGGAAACAGACTTGTTCAACGCTGGTATCCGTCCTGCGATTAACGCTGGTATTTCAGTGTCTCGCGTTGGTGGTGCTGCGCAAACTAAGGTTGTTAAGAAGCTTGGCGGCGGTGTTCGTTTGGCACTTGCGCAATACCGTGAATTGGCGGCGTTTGCTCAGTTCGCTTCAGATTTGGACGAAGCAACACGTAAGCAACTTGAACGCGGTCGTTTGGTAACCGAGTTGATGAAGCAAGCACAATACTTGCCACTTTCTGTTTCAGAAATGGCAATCAGCTTGCAAGCAGCGAACAAGGGTTACTTGGACGATGTGCCAGTGACTAAAGTATTAGCCTTTGAATCTGCATTGCACGCATTCATTAAAGCTAAATACAAGGGCTTGGTAGAGCGTATTGAAGCAACTTTAGATCTATCAAAAGAAGATGACAAAGAATTGACATCAGCTATTGAAGATTTCAAAGCAAATAGCGCTTATTAATTCGTACTCAAGCTGGAGCTAAATAATGGCTGGTAGTAAGGAAATTAGAACCAAGATCAAAAGTGTAGAAAATACACGTAAGATCACTAAGGCCATGGAAATGGTGGCGGCATCGAAAATGCGTAAAGCGCAGGAACGTATGCGCGCTGCCCGTCCATACGCAGAAAAGATTCGCAATGTTGCGGCGCACATGTCTCATGCTGAGCCTGAGTACAAGCACCCATTTCTAGTGAAACGTGAAGGCGTTAAAAACGTCGGTGTGATCGTTGTCACATCAGATAAAGGCTTGTGCGGTGGCTTAAACACTAACGTGTTACGCGTTGCAGTGAATCAAATGCAAGCTTGGGAAGCTGAAAATCTGTCTGTACAAGTATGTGCAATCGGCAATAAGGGCTTAGGCCTGATGAACCGAATCAGTGCAAATGTGAAGTCACAAATGATTGGTTTGGGCGATGCACCGCAGATGGAAAAACTTATCGGCCCAATTAAAGTGATGTTAGATGCTTACGTTGCTGGCGAAATTGATCAGTTGTATGTTGTATACAACAAATTCATTAACGCAATGAAACAAGAAACGAAATTAGAGCTACTACTACCACTTTCAGGTGAAAACCTTGGTGCACCAAAAGGTCATTGGGATTACATCTACGAGCCTGATGCGCAAGTGGTGATTGATGATTTGATGGTTCGTTATGTTGAATCAGTCATTTATCAAGCAGTAGCTGAAAACATGGCATCTGAGCAAAGTGCTCGTATGGTTGCGATGAAAGCAGCGTCTGATAATGCAAAGACTGTGATTGGCGAATTGAAACTGGTTTATAACAAAGCGCGTCAAGCAGCGATTACGAAAGAAATTTCTGAAATCGTTGGTGGTGCGGCAGCGGTATCGGGTTAATAACGACATCAATATCGAATATAAATATCGAATTAAGCATAGATGGGGATCATTAAGATGAGTCAAGGTAAAGTTGTACAGTGTATCGGCGCTGTTGTTGACGTGGAATTTCCACGTGACCAAATGCCTAAGGTTTATGAAGCCTTGGTATTAGACGAAGCAGGTTCTACAGCAGAAGCTGGCCTGACATTCGAAGTTCAACAGCAATTAGGTGACGGCATTGTTCGTACCATTGCGATGGGTTCAAGTGACGGTCTTCGTCGCGGTATGTCAGTTAAAGCAACTGGCGCTGGTATCTCTGTACCGGTTGGTACAGCGACACTAGGTCGCGTGATGGACGTGCTAGGCCGTCCAATCGACGAAGCAGGTCCAATCGCAACAGACGAACGTCGTGAAATTCACCAACATGCACCTACTTTTGAAGAGTTGTCTCCATCAGTAGACTTGCTAGAAACAGGTATTAAGGTGATTGACTTGGTATGTCCGTTTGCTAAGGGCGGTAAAGTTGGTCTATTCGGCGGTGCTGGTGTAGGTAAAACAGTTAACATGCTTGAGTTGATTAACAACATTGCTAAAGAGCACTCAGGTTTGTCAGTGTTTGCGGGTGTGGGTGAACGTACTCGTGAAGGTAACGACTTCTACCATGAAATGGCTGAAGCTGGCGTTATTAAACTAGACAACATGGCTGAATCAAAAGTAGCGATGGTGTTTGGTCAAATGAACGAACCACCAGGCAACCGTTTACGCGTTGCGTTGTCAGGTTTGACAATGGCTGAAAAATTCCGTGACGAAGGCCGTGATATCTTGTTCTTCGTGGATAACATCTACCGTTACACATTGGCTGGTACTGAAGTATCAGCGTTGCTAGGTCGTATGCCATCAGCTGTGGGTTACCAGCCTACATTGGCAGAAGAAATGGGTCGCTTACAAGAACGTATTACATCAACTAAAGTTGGTTCTATTACTTCTATTCAAGCGGTTTACGTTCCTGCGGATGACTTGACTGACCCATCACCAGCGACAACATTCCAACATTTGGACTCAACAGTTGTGTTGTCACGTGACATCGCTTCATTGGGTATTTACCCTGCGGTTGACCCACTTGACTCAACTTCACGTCAATTGGATCCACTCGTTGTTGGTGAAGAGCATTATGCTGTTGCACGTAGCGTTCAACAAACACTACAACGTTATAAAGAGTTGCGCGACATTATTGCGATTCTTGGTATGGACGAGTTGGCACCAGAAGATAAATTGGCTGTTGCCCGTGCACGTAAGATCCAACGTTTCTTATCACAACCTTTCCACGTAGCTGAAGTGTTTACAGGCGCGCCTGGTAAGTACGTACCATTAAAAGAAACCATCAAAGGTTTCAAAGGTATTGTGAACGGTGATTACGATCACCTACCAGAACAAGCGTTCTACATGGTTGGTGCAATTGAAGAAGCTGTAGAAAAAGCTAAAACTCTGTAATTTGCTATAAAACTAGCTAAACAGACAGAAAGCAAATAGGTAACTAATATGGCAACAACAATACAAATCGAAGTAGTAAGTGCTGAAGAATCTATCTTCTCAGGTGAGGCAGAATTCGTTGTCGCACCTGCGTTGATGGGTGAAGTTGGTATTTATCCACGTCACACGCCTATGCTTACAAGTATTAAACCAGGTGCGTTACGTATTAAATTAGCAGCAGGCGATGAACAATTAATCTTTGTTTCAGGCGGCATTCTTGAGGTTCAACCAGGTTTAGTCACGGTTCTTGCTGATACAGCAATTCGGGGCCATGATTTAGACGAAGCTAAGGCGTTAGAAGTTAAACGTCTAGCAGAAGAAAACTTGAAGAGTAATGCGAGCGAAGTTAATTACGCATTGGCACAAAGCGAATTGGTTGAGGCATTAGCTCAACTACAAGCAATTGCTAAGTTACGTAAAACAACTCACTAAACAGCATTGTTTTAATAGCATAAAAGAAAGGCGGCTTAGGCTGCCTTTTTTGTTATGTGGGGCTGATTCCATTACAATGAAAGCCATATAGCAAAACCATCAGTCATTATTTAATTATGAGTACAAAAAATCTAAACATAGTGATACTTGCAGCAGGCAAGGGGACGCGTATGCAGTCCTTGATGCCTAAGGTTTTGCACCGCTTGGCCGGCAAGACATTGTTGCAACATGTGATTGATAAAGCGAAGCAACTCATTCCCAATAAGGTGGTGGTGGTTTATGGTTATGGTGGTGATGCCGTCCCTAAAGCGTTGACGCACGAAACAATCACATGGGTTGAGCAAAAAGAACAACTAGGCACAGGTCATGCGGTATTACAGGCTGTACCGCACTTAGATGATGATGGAAAAACGCTTATTTTGTTGGGTGATGTCCCCTTACTTGATCAAAAAAGCTGTTTAGCTTTGCTTGATAAAACGGATACGCTGGGATTGTTGACTGTGAACAAACAAAATCCGACAGGGTATGGACGTATTGTAAGAGATGCTCAAAACCAAATTTTAGCTATCGTTGAGCATAGAGATGCAACAAAAGAGCAAAGAGATATTACAGAAGTGAACACAGGCATCATTGCTGTAAGTAATACTCAATTGAAGGCTTGGTTATCAAAGCTTAGTAATAAAAACGCTCAGGCCGAATACTACTTGACTGACATTGTCGCGATGGCAGTCAACGACGGATTAAATGTTGCAGCTGAAATCACTGACGATGAGTCCTCGGTCGAGGGTGTCAATTCAAAAGAAGATCTGGCTGGTTTAGAGCGCGTATATCAAACGAGAAATGCGTCAGCACTCATGCAAGCAGGCGCAACACTAGCAGATCCGTTGAGAATCGATGTGCGTGGTGAATTAACAGTCGGTAAAGATGTTGAGATTGACGTTGGATGTGTATTTGAGGGGTTCGTCAGCTTGGGTGATCAAGTGAAAATCGGACCATACTGCGTGATTAAGGATGCCAGCATTGGTAAGGGCACGCATATTGCAGCATTCACTCACATTGATCAGGCAAAGGTGGCGGCTGATTGTAAGCTGGGACCATATGCTCGATTACGCCCAGGTGCTGAGATAGCAGATGCCGCCCACATTGGTAATTTCGTTGAGGTTAAAAATAGCCAAGTAGGTGTCGGTTCCAAAGTAAATCATTTGAGCTATGTTGGTGATGCCACAATCGGTAAAAACGTCAACGTTGGTGCAGGCACGATTACCTGCAATTATGATGGTGTGAATAAATATAGAACTGTCATAGAAGACAATGTATTTATTGGATCTGACACCCAGTTAGTTGCCCCTGTCGTGATTGGTGAAGGTGCTACAATCGCAGCTGGCTCTACCATAACAAAGAATGCGCCTGCAGGCCAATTAACCTTCTGCAGAGCAAAAGATCAAAAGAGCATTGCCAGCTGGAAACGTCCAGTTAAAAAATAATTAGAGTTATTCAGAAAGAAAAATATGTGTGGCATTGTCGGCGCTATTGCAAATAGAAACATTGTTTCAACCCTGATTGAAGGCTTAAGTCGTCTCGAGTATCGCGGCTACGATTCAGCTGGTATTGCGGTGCTAAATGGACCTTCTATCGAGCGCGTGCGCGCGGTTGGACGTGTTGCTGCAATGACTGATAAAGCGAATGAGGTGAAGCTCAGTGGCGAGCTTGGGATTGGACACACGCGCTGGGCAACCCACGGTGGGGTTACAGAAAGTAACGCCCATCCACACGTATCAAATGGTGAAATTGCCGTTGTGCATAATGGCATTATTGAAAATCACGATGAGCAGCGCGACCGTCTCGCAAAATTGGGTTATTTGTTTGAGTCACAGACGGATACAGAGGTCATCGCCCATCTTATTCACTATTATCACAACCAAGGCCTAGGTTTGCTTGCTGCCACTCAAAAGGCGGTGGCGGAATTAACAGGTGCTTTTGCGATTAGTGTCATTTCAGTGAAAGAGCCTAACTCAATGATCACAGCGCGATTTGGCTGCCCATTGCTGGTTGGTTTGGGTGACGGTGAAAACTTCATTGCTTCCGACGTCTCAGCAGTGTTGTCAGTCACGCGCAAAGTTATGTATTTGGAAGATGGCGATGTAGCTGAAATTCGTCGCGACGGCGTGACCGTATTTGGCGCGGATGGTAAGACCGTCACCCGTAAGGTGCACATGAGTGATGTGTCTTTAGCATCAATGGAGCTTGGTCCTTATTCGCACTTCATGCAAAAAGAAATCCATGAGCAGCCACGCGCATTAACAGACACCATTGAAGCCTTAATTGATGACAACAAGTTCTCCTCTGCGCTTTTTGGCGATGGGGCAGAAGAGATTTTTAATCAGGTGGACAGCATTCTGATCTTGGCTGCGGGTACTAGCTACTACGCAGCACTGACCGCGAAGTACTGGATTGAAGATATTGCGAAGCTACCAACGAGTGTAGAAATCGCGAGTGAATACCGTTATCGCCAGTCCGTCCCAAATCCTAATCAGTTAATTGTGACCATTTCACAATCCGGTGAAACACTAGATACGATGGAAGCGTTAAAGCACGCTAAGTCATTAGGCCAAAATCTAACACTGGCCATTTGTAATGTGCAAGAGAGTGCTATCCCTCGTGCTTCAGCCCTCGTTTTTTATACCCGCGCAGGTGCTGAAATTGGCGTGGCATCAACCAAAGCATTTACAACACAATTAGTCGCTTTATTCACGCTAGCCGCGACGCTTGCAAAGCAACGTGGTTTGCTTCAGAAGACGCAAGAGCAGCAGTATCTCAATGCACTTCGTCAGCTGGCGGTGAGCGTACAACACGCACTCAACTTAGAGCCACAAATTCGAGAATGGGCAAAAGCGTTTGCTAATAAACACCATGCGTTATTCTTGGGTCGGGGTATCCATTATCCGATTGCGCTAGAAGGCGCATTAAAGCTCAAAGAGATTAGTTACATTCATGCCGAGGCTTACCCTGCCGGAGAGCTAAAACATGGCCCATTGGCGCTTGTAGATAGCGACATGCCTATCGTTGTGATTGCTCCGAATGATGCGTTGCTCGAGAAGGTGAAGTCTAATATGCAAGAAGTCGCGGCACGTGGTGGTCAGTTGTTTGTGTTTGCGGATGCTGACAGTCACTTTGCTGAAAGTGAGGGGGTTCACGTGATTCGTACCCCACGCCATGTGGGTGTGCTTTCTCCAATTTTACATACGATCCCAGTGCAAATGCTGGCATATCATGCGGCCTTGCTTAAAGGCACGGATGTAGACAAGCCTCGCAACTTAGCAAAATCAGTGACTGTTGAATAACGCTTTGGCATTGTTATCTAAATGCTAACGCGCATTCAGCAAATCCATAATCGACATCGTCATCAGGTAAGAGCGCTACTTCGATTTCTCACCTATTTGTTGGCTTTTTTCTTAACAGCCATCGCCTATTGGATTGCCGACAATTTTGGCGAGCCATCATTAGAGCAAGTCCTCTACCATGCGCAGTTTGGAATGGATGGTTTGGTTGATACTGACACGGCTTTAATCAAGAGTTTCTTAACTTGGTGCATTGCTTTGCCAGCAGGATTATCTTTACTGCTGGTATTGATTGAGTCGTCCATCGCGTTGTTTCTTACCCATGGATCCACGCATTGGCTTACTAGTCCAGCACGCGCCGCCAATATTCATGTTGTTAAAGTTTTTTATTGGTTCATCAATCATCGAGCGCCGCTCTATGTCTTAATTGCATCCGCAACCTACTTTTGTGTGCAATTTTCGGTGACGGCCTTTGTACACAACCAATTTGGTAAAGATTACTTTGCTGCACATTATGTATATCCAGCAAAGGTAAAGGTTGACGTGATTAGGCCCAAAAACTTGGTGCTTATCTATGTTGAAAGTATGGAAGATACTTATAAAGATCCGAAAATGTTTGGGAAGAACTTACTTGCAAGTCTAGATCATTTAAATGGAATCAGTTTTAGTCACTACAAACAGGCGCCAGGCACGGGTTGGACAATTGCAGGAATCACTTCAACGCAGTGCGGATTGCCGCTTAAAAGTGTGAGTTTGTATGATGGTAACGATCAGGGCGAAAACATTAAATCGTTTTTACCAAACGCTGTTTGTTTGGGGGATATTTTGCATAACGCTGGTTATTACAATGTTTACATGGGCGGTGACGCCCTCGCCTTTTCGGGAAAAGGAAAATTTTTTCAAGATCATCACTATGACGAAGTCTTGGGACGAGAGGAGTTAAAAGGGCGTCATACGAAAAAAGACATGAATTTCTGGGGGCTATATGATGATGATTTACTCGTCCTCGTCAAAGCAAAATTGATTGCGCTCCACGCACAAAACAAACCCTTCAATTTGACATTTACAACAATCGATACCCATGGTCCAGATGGCCATTATTCAAAGTATTGTAAAGCGCACGGTATCAAGGACTTTAATGGCATTGTGGAATGCTCATCAAATCAGGTTGCTGAGCTTGTTCAGTTTATGCGGCACAATCATTACTTTAGGGACACTAATGTAGTGATTTTGGGCGACCATTTAGCCATGGAAAATCCAGTGTATGAAAAGCTAGAAAAAGTAAAGGTGCGCCATATTTTTAACGAATTTATTTCCACGAAACCCATTATTAAAAATCGTGAAGATGTCTTACATTTTGATATGTATCCCACTATTTTGGAGTTTGTGGGATTTAAAATTGAAGGTGGCAAATTAGGATTAGGATACACCGCCATTAGCAAACAAGCGGAATTGCCGCCAGCTAATGAATATGAAGAAATGAATGAGGATCTGTTGAATCAATCGGACCAGTACTTAGAATTGTGGAAACAACGCAAAGTAAACCCTTGAAACAAGTCGCTAGTTTTTTTTGATATGACTGTGGTGAGGCAGTTGCCATTTGAACTGGATAGCAAGGCCCCTGAGTATGGTAGTGATACTCGCTGCCAAGCTTAAAACAAACCACTCTTGTAAGCCCATTGCACTTAAGCTGATCACTATCCAAGCGTCAAGGAATGCCAGGAGTGCATATGGCTGATGGTCATTAAATGCTTTGGGAATCTCGTTACAACAAATATCACGAAGCACTCCCCCAAATACTGCGGTCATCACGCCCATTAGGGCTGCGACGATTGCCGGCATATTTAAATCCAACGCGATTTGTGTGCCCAGTGCAGTAAACAGGCCAAGACCTAATGCGTCAGGAATTTGAATCGCTTTCTCTGTGAACGTGAGATGACGTTCCCGCATAAAAAACATGGCAAGAATACAAGTCAATATTAGTACCCACAACCAAGCAGAATGGCTTACCCAAAAAAATGGGCGTCGATCAAGCAGAATGTCTCTTAACGTTCCGCCACCAAAAGCAGAGACGCCACTCACAATACAAAGACCAACGAGGTCCATTCTTTTTCTCATGCTTGCTATTAACCCTGAGAGGGCAAATGCGAAAGTAGCGATGATTTCTACTGCAAATTGCAGGGTATGAATGGAGAAGTGAACCATCAGAGCCAGTCCCAATTAGCATGTGCTTTTCGGGGCGCGTTACGCATGATTAAATCCCATAACCAAGGCGGAAGAAATCTCATCAACCTAGCTAAGCAGCCCATTTGCCAAGGAATTACGACGAAGCGTTTTTTCCCTGCAATAGCCTTTGCAAATTTCAATGCTGCGCGCTCTGGTGCCATTAAAAATGGCATGGAATATTGGTTGATGTCTGTCATCGGGGTTTTAATATAGCCTGGTGCAATCGTTGTGACATGAATGTCATCTAAGCTTAACTCAACTCGCAGGCTTTCTAGGTAGGTAATGACAGCGGCTTTGGATGCACTGTATGCACCTGCACCGGGCAGTCCTCTCACCCCAGCGACGCTTGCAATACCAACTAAACTGCCTTTTTTAGCCTGTTTCATCGCATGAATAAAAGGCTGAAAAGTATGCACCATGCCTAAGAGATTAATGTCGATAATGCCTTTAAATGTCAGGATGTCATCCCTATTTTCGGTCAGTGTTCCCGCACTGACCCCAGCATTAGCAATCACAATATCAGGGACACCAAAGCGTGCCATAAAATCATGAGCAGCCTTGTCTAACGCTTCTGCATCTCGTACATCAAGCGTGTAAATACAAGTTTCTGTGGGTAATGAATTTTGAAGAGATGTGAGGAGGTCTGCTCGTCGTGCTGCTAAGCCAAGGATGGCGCCTTCTTTGGCATAGTGTTCGGCAAGTGCTTGCCCGATGCCACTGGAGGCGCCAGTAATAAAAATCTTAAGCTGAGACACGGCTGTGTCCGAACTTATTTTTTAGCCGCTTTATCTTTTCTAACGTTTTCGATGATGTAGTTAGCAACGTTGAGTACTTCTTGATTGCCACCAGCCATCGTGACTGAAGTGATATATCGACCATCAATAATGAGAGAAGGTACACCGGTTGCGCCAGAAGCACGGAAAACTTGAGCGGCTTGATTTAATTTGGTATTGAGTGAAAAGGAGTTGAATTCAGTTTCAACTTTTTTACGGTCTAGACCGCTTTCTTTTTTAATCCAATCAATCGTTGCTTTTTCATCATTAGGTAAAAATGCTTTTTGTTTATGCAATGCTTCAAAAAGTTTGGTGTGTAACTTATCTGATAAACCCAGCGCTTCCATGGCATAGAAAGCTTTAGCCATTGGCGCCCAATCAGGACGTGGTAAGCCAGGAACGCGTTTGAAAGTAACGTCTTTAGGAAGTGTTTTGACCCACGCAGCAAGCTGAGGCTCGAGCACAAAGCAATGTGGGCAGCCATACCAAAACAATTCTGTAACTTCGATTTTAGATGGACTATCTGAAGGAATGATTTGAGCGGTTTGTGTAAACTCGGTCCCATTTTGTGGGGCATCTGCCATCACCGTTGTCGAAGCAATTAACATGAGTGCGGCGAGTAGTTTTTTCATGTGCGTATTCCTTAATTTAATTGAAAGCTTAAGTGTTAGTGCTTAAAAAATGTATTTAGTTTAATTTTACTGCGGGGATGTCGTGTTCACTTTGATGAGGTCTGGCTTAAAGCCGTTTTCGACCAAATCCCCTCTTGTTTTAGTGAGTTGTGATGGATCTGAAAATGGTCCAACGCGCACGCGGTGCAAAACGCCCTTTTCTGGGCTAGTGGCAGTTTGAATAATTGCCTCTAAACCGAGTAGCGCTAATTTTGCTTTTACATTATCAGCCTCTTGCTCAGTCTTAAATGCGCCCACTTGAAGAAAGTAGGTTTCTTTTGCTTGGGCATTACTTTCCAACTGTTTAATTTCTTGCTCGGTAACCTTGGCCTCATTGCCGGGCAAAATATTGTAGTACTCAAAGCGGTCTTTGGGAGGCGCCTCATCCACTTTGGCTTCCTTTCCAGTCTCTACTGGGTTGCCGGACTCAGGGATCATTGCGGGTCCGTTTTTAGTACTAAAAGGACTTTCCCCGCCTTTAAGATAAACAGTGAAGGCTACTGCAATCCCAACGCCGATGAGTAAGCCAACGATCAATCCATTGAGGAATGGATTTGGCTTTTGCTCAGCTTTAGGTGGGGCTGGTTTGTAGTCTTTACTCATATTGATTTCCAGTGAATAAGTTAGTTTAAATCCAAGTAACCCTTACATTTTATTGGGTGCGCTAACACCCAATAATCGCAGGCCATTTCTTAATACTTGTTGCGTTGCGCTCACTAAAGCTAAGCGCGCTAATTTTGTCGTTTCGTCTTCAACTAAGATTTTATGCTCATTGTAGAAACTGTGTAAGTCACTCGCTAGATCTTTCAGATAATTCGCAATGGTGTGTGGTGCTAAGTCAGTGGCTGAATTTTCGACCACCTCTGGGAACTCACTTAGACGCTGCATCAATGCCGCATCATGCGCGCTATTGAGCGGACTTAAGTCCACTGTCGGTAAGCTTGAAGCATCGCCAGCCCATTGAGCCAACACGCTGCAAATGCGTGCGTGTGCGTATTGGATGTAGTAAACAGGATTGTCGTTTGTTTGTGCGCGCGCTAAATCAATATCAAAAATCAGTTGTGAGTCGGCACGACGCGCGGCTAGGAAATAGCGCGTTGCATCACAGCCAACCTCTTCAATCAAATCGCGTAACGTGACATAACTGCCGGCGCGTTTTGATAGTTTGACTTCTTCACCGCCGCGCATCACCGTCACCATTTGGTGCAGCACGTAATCAGGCCATCCTTGTGGAATGCCAACATTCAATGCCTGCAAGCCAGCTCGCACGCGAGTGATGGTGCTGTGATGGTCGGCACCTTGCTCGTTAATGACACGATCAAAACCACGATTCCATTTGTCGAGGTGATAGGCTACATCTGGGACAAAGTAAGTATAGCCACCATCTGTTTTGCGCATGACACGGTCTTTGTCATCACCAAAGTCAGTGGTACGTAGCCAAAGCGCATCGTCTTGCTCGTAGGTGTGGCCACTAGCGATTAAGTTTTGTACGGTGCTTTCGACTTTGCCGTCTGTGTATAGCGCAGACTCAAGTGAAAACACATCAAATTTAATTTGGAATGCACGTAAATCTAAATCTTGTTCGTGTCGCAAATAAGCCACAGAAAATGCGCGAATAGATTCAGCATCCTCAACATCGCCAGTTGCGGTGACACTCATGTCGTCAGCAACGATGGTTTCTTTATTCAAGTATGCCTTAGCAACATCAGCGATATAGTCGCCACGATAGCCAGCTTCTGGCCATAGCGGATCATCTGGCGTAATACCGCGACAGCGCAGCTGAACGGAGTGCGTCAGATTATCAATCTGCACACCTGCATCGTTGTAGTAAAATTCACGTGTCACAGCCCAGCCATTGGCATCAAGCAATCGGGCTAAGCAATCACCAACGGCAGCGCCTCGGCCATGGCCTACGTGCAGCGGTCCTGTTGGATTTGCTGAAACAAATTCAACTTGTACTTTTCGACCTTGGCCGATATTGTTATGACCAAATTTTTCGCCTTCTGCAGCAATTAAGCCAATGATGGCTTGTTTTGCGTTGGCGCCAAGATAGAAATTAATAAAACCCGCGCCAGCGATTTCTACTTTTTCAACATAAGCAGAACTTGGTAGCGCTTGAATTAAGCTTTCTGCAATCGCGCGTGGATTTTGGCGTAGTGGTTTCGCAAGCAACATGGCCAAGTTCGTTGAGAAGTCGCCATGGTCTTTATTTTTTGGGCGCTCGAGCTGAATCGCTAAATTAGACGCATCAAAATCAGCGTTTTGCGTTAAGCTTTTTGCGGCTTCGGCTAGTAATTCGGTAAGATGTGCTTTCAAGGCAGAATATCTAAGAGGTATAAAAGGTGTATTTTAACTCATTGAGTGCTTGCGCTCATCCCCTATTCCATTTTATCTAGTGTTTACTTAGTGTTAATGCAAAAAAACATCCTTCAAATTGCCCTGGACGTTCCCCTAGACCGATTGTTCGATTATCTCGATGGTGGTGTTGACGTTCAAATCGGCCAGCGCGTCGTCGTACCGTTTGGTACGCGTAAGGTCGTGGGTGTGGTGGTGGGCATTAGCGAAACGAGTGAGTTTGCCATTGAAAAACTTAAATCCATCGTCCAGGTCTTTGACGGTGAGCCGCCAATCGACGCGGATACTTTTGTCTTATTAAGATTTTGTGCAGATTATTATCAATATCCATTTGGTCAGGCTTTATTAGCAAGCTTACCGACAAGGCTTAGACAAATTGAGCCTGCTGTTTCACGAAAACAGTTTCTATATAAACTGACCCCTGAGGGTCTTCAGGCAAGTATTGATGAAATCCCTAGTCGGCAAGTGGTGCAACGAAAAATTTTCCTCGCGCTTCAACAAGGGTCGCTGACTGAAGCTACGCTTAAAGATATTTCAGCCAGCTGGCGCCCTGCAATCGAATCTTTTCGAGATAAGGGCTGGATACAGGCAGAGCAAGTGTTAGCAGGTTTTAAATCTAGCAACCAAGCTGTTCCGCCCCCCGTGCTTAATGAAGAACAAACCTTTGCAGTCAATCAGGTAATTGAAAGCACCAATACCTTTAAGCCGTTTCTACTCCATGGCATTACGGGTAGCGGTAAAACTGAAGTTTATATGCAGATTCTGCAGCAAATTTTGACCGATCCTGACAGCCAGGCGCTGGTGCTTGTCCCAGAGATTAATCTGACCCCACAGTTAGAAGCGCGCTTCAGAAATAGATTGCCACATTTCCCCCTGGTCTCTCTGCACAGCAATCTTAGCGAGAGCGAGCGCTTACAGAATTGGCGCTTGGCACAGTCAGGACAAGCTAGAATTATCATCGGAACGCGTTTAGCGGTCTTTACGCCTATTCCCAATTTGAAAGTTGTTTTAGTGGACGAAGAGCACGATGGCTCTTATAAACAGCAAGACAGCATGCGCTACCATGCCCGTGATGTAGCCATGGTGCGTGCACAGCGCAATCAAGTGCCGATTGTGATGGGGAGTGCAACCCCAGCGCTAGAGTCTTGGCAGAACGCGCAAACAGGTAAATATACCTTACTCAGTTTAAATAGCCGAGCCGTTGCACAGTCAGCGTTACCCAATATTCGATGTCTTGATACCACTAAACTTGAAAGTGAGAATGGACTCACCCCGGTGCTGGTGAATGCCATGCGTGAGCGCTTAGATCGCGGTGAGCAAAGCCTGTTATTTATTAATCGGCGCGGATACTCGCCGGTCTTGCTATGCAGTGCCTGTCACTGGATTGCGCCTTGCATGCGCTGTAGCAGTCGTTTAGTTGTTCACCTCAAACAAGGCCGTTTACGTTGTCATCATTGTGGCCATGAGCAAAAGATGGTTCGTCAGTGTCCGAGTTGTGGCAATGCAGATTTGCATCCAACTGGGCATGGTACGCAGCGTTTGGAAGAGACCCTTAAGCAGCTTTTCCCCAGTGCTAGAATTCAACGCGTCGATCGCGACAGCACCAGTCGTAAAGAAGCGCTAAATGATATTTTGAATGCTGTTCATGCGAACGAAATTGATATTTTAATTGGCACGCAGATGTTGGCGAAAGGGCATGATTTTCCCAACCTCACCCTAGTCGGCGTGATTGATACCGACAGCGCATTATTCAGTCCTGATTTTAGAGCCGCTGAGCGTTTGTTTGCACAACTGATGCAAGTATCAGGTCGCGCTGGGCGTGCCGAAAAAGTAGGTGAAGTGCTGATACAAACTGCATTTCCAAGTCATCATTTGTTTAATGCGCTGCGTAGCCAGGATTATCCTGCTTATGCACAAACTCTTTTGCAGGAACGTGAAATGGCACAGTTCCCACCCTTCTGTTATTTAGCTTTATTGCGTGCAGAGTCGAGCAACTATCGTGATGTGGAAGCTTTTCTAAACTTCGCCTTTGAGCTTGCGCGCAGCCTGAGTCAGCAGGTGCTGACCTATGACCCAATGCGTGCACAAATGGAAAAGCTAAAGGGGATGGAGCGTGGTCAAATACTCATGCAAGCTACTCAGCGCGGCGCCTTGCAGAAGTTACTCGCTTCTCTAACGCCGCAATTAAGGGCAAGTAAATTGGCGGCGAAAGTGCGCTGGAGTGTGGACGTTGATCCGATGGAGTTTTAGATTTTAATCTAAGCTACGTGGTACTGTTTGCTGTGTTCGCGAACAGCCGATAAAAATGCTGCTGCATTCTCTGGCGGTGTCCATTGTGTAATCCCATGACCCAAATTAAACACGTGACCATGACCTTTGCCGTAGCTTGCTAGAATCGTGGCGACTTCTTTCTCAATCGCCTCGGGCGTGGACAGTAAAATCGCTGGGTCCATATTGCCTTGAAGTGCGACCTTATCCCCAACGCGTTGACGTGCTTCTCCTATGCTCACAGTCCAATCTAAGCCTAATGCATCAGCACCAATATTGGCTTGTGCCTCAAGCCAGAGTGCACCGCCTTTGGTGAACACAATACTTGGCACTTTTTTGCCCTCGGCCGTTTTGGTCAGACCATTCACAATTTTTTGCATGTAGCCGAGTGAGAATTCTTGGTAAGCGTTGTGTGAAAGTGCGCCGCCCCATGAGTCGAAAATCATCACAGCCTGTGCACCTGCCGCGATCTGTGCATTGAGATACAAAATGACCGTTTGCGCGGTTGTTTCTAAGATGTGATGCAATAGATCAGGACGAGCATAGGCCATCTTCTTAATCGTTAAGAAATCTGTGCCGCCCTTACCCTCAACCATATAGGTGGCGAGCGTCCAAGGGCTACCAGAGAAGCCAATCAGTGGCACGCGGCCATCTAATGTCTTACGTATTTGGCTGACCGCATCGAACACGTACTGGAGCTTTGCCATGTCTGGCACTTCTAGCTTTTTGATGTCAGCCTCTTGTTGTAAAGTACGCTCGAATTTCGGACCTTCACCCTCTTCAAAGTAAAGTCCTAAACCCATCGCATCGGGTACCGTCAGAATGTCTGAAAACAAAATAGACGCATCGAGCAACGGATAGCGGTCTAGTGGTTGCATCGTCACCTCTGTTGCAAAGTCAGGGTTCTTGCAAAGCTGTAAAAAGCTACCTGCAGTTTTACGACTTTCACGATATTCCGGCAAGTAGCGCCCTGCTTGGCGCATCATCCAAACAGGGGTGTAGTCAGTTGGTTCGCGCATCAGGGCTTTGAGGAAGGTGTCGTTTTTTAATGTCGTCATTTTGCTATCTATATCTAAATACTTCAGTGATGAAAAAAGGGTGCTAAGCACCCTTTTCTTTTACGCTAATTTAGCGAGGTAGACTTGAAGAGCCCATTAAGAATTCATCCACAGCGCGTGCACATTGACGACCCTCACGGATTGCCCAAACGACCAGTGACTGACCACGACGCATATCGCCAGCGGCGAACACTTTTGCCTTGGAGGTTGTGTAACAACCAACACCATCAGTCGTTGCCTTTGCATTGCCGCGTGCATCTTTTTCAACGCCAAATGCATCGAGTACTTTTTGCATTGGACTGACAAAGCCCATTGCAAGCAAGACTAAGTCAGCTTTCATCGTGAACTCAGAACCTGGCACTTCAACCATCTTGCCGTCTTTCCATTCAACTTTAGCGCCTTTCAGTGCAGTCACTTTGCCATTTTCACCAATTAATTCTTTAGTGGTGATAGACCAGTCACGATCACAACCTTCTTCGTGAGAGCTTGACGTGCGGAGTTTAAGTGGCCAATTAGGCCATACCATGTTCTTATTTTCTTTTTCTGGT
Organism: Candidatus Methylopumilus turicensis; assembly: GCF_000953015.1. NCBI lineage: Bacteria > Pseudomonadati > Pseudomonadota > Betaproteobacteria > Nitrosomonadales > Methylophilaceae > Candidatus Methylopumilus > Candidatus Methylopumilus turicensis. Next base: position 1,725,184 of record NZ_LN794158.1, on the reverse strand, counting down.
GGTTGCGGCATCACTTCAAATTGTGAAATGGATACTGCACCGTGACGATTCGATGTGCCCACGCAATCTGAGCCTGTATCGCCACCGCCAATCACTACCACATGTTTGTTGGTCGCCATGATTTGGTTGGGCACAGTATCACCAGCGACTACTTTATTTTGTGGTCGTAGGAAATCCATCGCAAAATGTACACCATCAAGCTCGCGGCCTGGGACTGGCAAATCACGTGGATTTTCAGCGCCGCCCGCTAAGATCACCGCATCAAAATCTTTGCTCAAGTCTTCAGCGCTGACGTTTTCGCCAACAGCATGATTGACACGGAACTCAACACCTTCCGCTTCCATTTGTTCAACACGGCGATCAATATGACTTTTCTCAAACTTAAAGTCAGGAATACCATAGCGGAGTAAACCACCCACGCGGGTTTCTTTTTCAAATACCACCACATGATGGCCGGCACGCGCGAGTTGTTGGGCCGCGGCCATGCCTGCAGGGCCTGAACCCACAATCGCAATCTTCTTGCCAGTTTTATGTGCTGGTGGTTGTGGAACCACCCAATTGTTTTCCCAAGCCTTATCAATGATTGCATGCTCAATGGATTTAATGCCAACGGCATCATCATTAATATTCAGGGTACATGCTGCTTCACACGGTGCTGGGCAAATGCGGCCAGTGAACTCTGGGAAGTTATTGGTTGAGTGCAATACGTCAATCGCTGCGCGCCAATCTTGCTGATACACCAAATCATTCCAGTCTGGAATGATGTTGTTGACTGGGCATCCAGTAGTACAAAAAGGAATACCGCAGTCCATACAACGTGCACCCTGGACCTTTGCTTGTTCGTCTGTTAAATGCAGTACAAATTCTTTGTAATTTTTTACACGATCCGTAACAGGCAGGTTAGCCTCTGAAAGGCGTTCAAATTCCATAAAGCCGGTAACTTTACCCATGATTATGCAGCCTCCTTTTTGGCAGCAGCGAGCTCATTAAGCGCGCGTTTGTATTCATTTGGCATCACTTTTATAAATTTGCTTCTCGCATTTTCCCAGTCTGCACGAAGCGCTTTAGCACGTTCACTGCCAGTATAGGTAATATGCTTGTCGATCAATGCTAGGAGCGTTGTTTCGTCAGCTTGGTTCAAGTGGTTGATACTATTTGTACCGAATGTTGACGCAGGTTCGACTTTCTCAAGCGATACCATGGCCATATTGCAACGTTTATTGAACATACCATCTTCGTCGTACACATATGCCACGCCGCCTGACATCCCTGCTGCGAAGTTCAAGCCAGTGAGACCAAGCACCACTACTGTGCCGCCAGTCATGTATTCACAGCCGTGGTTGCCAACGCCCTCAACAACAGCGCTTGCGCCTGAATTGCGGACGCAGAAGCGCTCGCCTGCCACACCGCGGAAGTAGCTTTCACCCGTGGTTGCACCAAACATCACAGTATTGCCTGCGATCACGTTTTCATGCGCCACACCGCGGAACGCGACAGGTGGTTTGATGACGATACGACCGCCACATAAGCCCTTGCCAACGTAGTCATTGCCTTCACCCGTGAGTTCAATGCTGATGCCATGCGCTAAGAATGCTGCAAAACTTTGACCCGCTGTGCCTTGTAGCTTGATGCTGATGGTGTCATCAGGTAAGCCAGCATTGCCATAAATCGTCGCGACTTGGTTTGAAAGCATGGTGCCGCAAGTGCGGTTTGTATTGGTAATCGGCAAGTCGATCGTGACTTTCTCACCTTTTTCTAGTGCTGGTTTTGCAAGTACAATCAGTTGATTATCAAGTGCATTCTTTAGTCCATGGTCTTGGACGTCGTTATTAAACAACGAAACAGATTGATCCACTTTGGGTTGATGGAATATTTTGTTGAAATCAAGACCAGCAAGCTTCCAGTGATCGATACCCTTTTGCATATCGAGCAAATCAGCGCGGCCGATTAGATCGTTAAATTTTCGAATGCCCATCTCAGCCATTAACTCACGCACCTCTTCAGCAACGAAGAAGAAGTAATTCACAACATGCTCAGGCTGACCAGTAAAACGTTTACGCAGCTCAGGATCTTGCGTAGCAACACCAACTGGGCATGTATTGAGATGGCATTTACGCATCATGATGCAGCCTTCAACAACAAGTGGGGCTGTCGCAAAACCAAATTCATCTGCACCTAGTAACGCGCCAATTAATACATCGCGACCCGTCTTCATTTGACCGTCAACTTGCAACACGATGCGGCCACGTAATTGGTTAAGCACCAGCGTTTGCTGTGTTTCAGCCAGACCAAGTTCCCACGGTGTACCCGCATGTTTGATCGATGAAATTGGAGATGCGCCAGTACCGCCATCGTGACCAGCCACTACGATGTGGTCTGATTTTGCTTTAGCAACGCCGGCTGCGACAGTTCCAATACCAGTTTCTGATACCAACTTCACTGAGATGTCGGCTTTTGGATTCGCGTTTTTTAAATCGTGAATCAACTGCGCCAAATCTTCAATCGAGTAAATGTCATGGTGTGGAGGCGGTGAAATCAAGCCAACACCCGGCACTGAGAAACGTAATTGCGCAATATAAGGACTGACTTTATGGCCAGGTAATTGACCGCCTTCACCAGGTTTTGCACCTTGCGCCATCTTGATTTGGATTTGGTCAGCGTTTGCTAAGTATTCAGCAGTCACACCAAAACGGCCAGAAGCAACTTGCTTAATTTTTGAGCGCATTGAATCGCCAGCTTGTAGCGGAATATCTCGCTCAATCAAACTTGCACCAATGACTTCAGCCATTGAGCTTGCTTTAGCGACAGGGATGAAGCGTTTTGGATCTTCGCCGCCCTCGCCAGTGTTTGATTTACCACCGATACGGTTCATCGCAATCGCCAATGTGGCATGCGCTTCAGTTGAAATCGAACCTAAAGACATTGCGCCCGTTGCAAAGCGTTTAACGATCTCCTTGGCTGATTCAACTTCTTCTAGTGGCACAGGGGCGCCAGCAGATTTAATCTCGAATAAACTACGTAAGGTCATGTGACGACGGCTTTGGTCGTTGATCAGTTTTGCATACTCTTTGTAGGTGCTGGCTTCACCAGTTCGCGTTGCATGTTGTAGTTTCGCAATTGAATCAGGCGTCCACATATGCTCTTCACCACGGATGCGGTAAGCATACTCACCGCCCGCATCTAGCGCGTTTGCCAAAACAGGATCGTCTCCGAAGGCAGCTGTGTGAAGCTTGAAGCTTTCTGTTGAAACTTCCTCTAAGCCGATGCCTTCGATATGCGTCGCTGTACCGGTGAAGTATTTTTCAATAAATGGCGTGTTCAGGCCAATGGCTTCAAAAATTTGCGCACCGCAATAAGATTGGTAGGTTGAAATACCCATCTTGGACATGACTTTATGCAACCCTTTGCTGATCGCTTTAATGAAGTTTTTATTGGCTTCGTAGGAGTCACCTTTGACCATATCTGCAATGGTTTGGAAGGCGAGCCAAGGGCAAACAGCCTCAGCACCGTAACCGCCAAGCAAAGCGAAATGATGAACCTCACGTGCAGAACCAGTATCAACCACTAAGCCAGTGCTGGTTCTGAGGCCTGCACGTACTAATGACTGATGCGTCGCTGATGTGGCTAATAATGCAGGGATCGCTAAGCGATCTTTGCTGATTGCGCGGTCTGAAAGAATCAATAAATTGTACCCATCACGCACTGCTTTGCTGGCCGCAGCACAAATTGCTTCAACGGCGGCGCCCATCCCTGCGGTGCCTTCTGAAATTGGATAAGTAATATCCAACGTTAACGCGCGGTATTGGTTTTCAGTGAGCGTATCAATGGCTCGAAGTTGTTCTAATTCCACTAACGTGAGTACAGGCTGGCTAGCCTCTAAACGCATTGGTGGGTTAGTCTCATCAATCGCTAGTAGGTTTGGTTTCGGTCCAATAAAAGTGACCAGTGACATGACTAATTCTTCACGAATTGGGTCAATTGGTGGGTTGGTCACTTGGGCAAATAATTGCTTAAAGTAGTGATATAGCACTTTTGGCTTATTAGACAACACAGACAACGCACTATCGTTACCCATCGAGCCGGAGGCCTCTTCGCCATTAGCAATCATTGGTTGCATGACGAACTTCACATCTTCTTGAGTGTAACCAAACGCTTGCTGCGTATCCATTAAGCTGGCAGCCATCGCTGGTTGCGCATCCACCTTAGGTAAGTCCGCTAAGGAATAACGCGTTTTTTCAATCCATGCTTTATATGGTTTAGCTTCGGCTAGGCTTTTCTTGATTTCAGCATCGTCAATGATGCGGCCTTCTTCAAGGTTAATCAGCAGCATTTTGCCTGGTTGCAAACGCCATTTCTTGATGATTTTTTCTTCTGGGAATGTCAGCACGCCCATTTCAGAGGCCATCATCACATGGTCATCATCTGTTAATAGGTAGCGTGCTGGACGTAAGCCATTACGGTCAAGAGTCGCGCCAATGGTGGTGCCGTCTGTGAAGGCAACCGCTGCTGGGCCATCCCAAGGCTCCATCAAGGCTGCGTGATATTCGTAGAAAGCGCGACGATCTGCATCCATCAGTTTGTTGGCGCTTTCGTTGGACCATGCTTCAGGAATTAACATCATCATCGCGTGTGGCAATGAGTAGCCGCCAGCCACCAACAACTCAAGCGCGTTATCAAATGCAGCGGAGTCAGATTGACCTTCCACAATGAGTGGCCATAACTTTTCTAAGTCCTCACCCATTAATGCAGAGCGCATAGATTCGTGACGAGCAGCCATCCAGTTGATATTGCCTTGCACGGTGTTAATTTCACCATTGTGCGCAATCATGCGGAATGGATGTGCTAAGTCCCAAGCAGGGAAGGTGTTGGTTGAGAAACGTTGATGCACTAAGGCTAGTGCAGACATCATGTCAGGGTCATTTAGATCGGTGTAGTAAACACCAACCTCATTGGCAAGCAGCATGCCTTTGTAGATGATGGTTTTTGATGACAATGATGGGAAATAAAATTGTGCAGAATCGTCTAATTTAAGCGCACGTACTTCATGTTCGATGCGTTTACGAATCACAAATAGTTTACGTTCAAACGCATTTTGGTCAGCTACATTTTCACCCCGACCAATAAACACTTGGCGCATTACTGGTTCAACGTCTTTCGCCGCTTGTGCAATGTTACTGTTGTCACGCGGTACATCACGCCAGCCTAAGAGTGTTTGCGCTTCTTCGTGGATGATGCGTGCAACGATAGATTCACAAGCTTCGCGGCCATTTTTAGTTTGAGGTAGGAATGCGGTGCCGCAAGCGTAGTTGCCAATTGCCGGAAGCGTAATGCCAAGTTTGGTTGCTTCTTTGCGCATAAACGCATCTGGCATTTGAATCAAAATGCCGGCGCCGTCACCCAATTTTGGGTCGTAACCAGTCGCACCACGGTGGGTTAAGTTTGCAAGAATTTGCAAACCTTGTTGCACAATTTGATGGCTCTTTTTGCCTTTTATGTGCGCAACAAAACCAAGACCGCAGGCGTCGCGTTCGTTAGATGGACTATATAAACCTTGCTGCTCTGGCATTCCGCTGCCCATTTCCTATCCCTCGTCAGTACTGATAAAAACGGACACCAAATCGAGGGTTTTGGTGTCCGCTAACCCCGTCGTTGCTGGATTTTTGATAAGAAAAGACTCATCACAATCAGCACACGGGAAAATGTAAATTAATCCATATTCTTAACATATGATCTTGATTTGCTTAAATTGAAGCAACTTAATCACATATTTCACGGTGAAACCTTGTAATTCTATATACATTAACGCTCTGCTTCAACCTACATATGCATGTAAACCTTAGCTTTTGCAGAAAATTAAATCCGTTACTTTCTAGCCTTCATCTCGCTAAAAACTTTTTTGGCTGCAGCGATGGTTGCATCAATATCAGCATCGCTATGCGCGGCAGATATAAATCCAGCCTCAAAGGCTGATGGCGCTAAGTAAAAACCAGCATCTAACATGGCATGAAAGAAGCGGTTAAAGGCTTCTTTATCAGACTGCATGACTTCGTCGAAACTGGTGGGTACCTTTTCACTAAAATAAAGACCAAACATTCCACCAACAGATTGCGCACTAAATAAAATGCCCGCTTCTTTTGCCGCATGACTTAATCCATCAACCAAACGTTTTGCACTTGCCGTGAGTTTTTCATGGAAGCCCGGCGCTTGAATGAGCTCCAAAGTTTTCATGCCCGCTGCCACTGCGACAGGGTTGCCTGACAATGTCCCTGCTTGATATACAGGGCCAACAGGAGCTAAGCATTGCATAATGTCTGCACGTCCACCAAACGCGCCAACAGGCAAGCCACCACCAATGACTTTTCCAAGCGTAGTAAGGTCGGGCTTCACGTTGTAGAGCGCCTGTGCACCGCCAAGCGCTACGCGGAAACCTGTCATCACTTCATCAAAGATCAACACGGCGCCATGCTTGGTACATTGCTCACGCAATGCTTCTAAAAAGCCTTTACTAGGCGTAATTAAGTTCATATTGCCTGCAATGGGTTCGACAATTACACAGGCAATTTCGTTGCCAATTTCTTTAAATAGCGTTTCAAGACCGGGTATATCGTTGTAGTTGAGCGTCAGCGTATGTGCAGCAACCTCGGAGGGAACGCCAGCCGAACTTGGTGTGCCAAAGGTAAGTAATCCAGAGCCAGCTTTCACCAATAATGCATCTGCGTGACCATGGTAGCAGCCTTCAAATTTTACAATCTTACTACGACCTGTAAAACCACGCGCAACGCGAATCGCGCTCATTGTGGCCTCTGTCCCTGAGCTGACAAGGCGGAGCTGTTCCATACTTGGGACGAGTTTGCTCACCATTTCAGCCATGTCTAATTCACGTGCCGTAGGCGCGCCAAATGAAAGACTATTCACGGCGACTTCTTGTACTGTTTTAATCACTTCTGGATGAGCGTGTCCTAAAATCATCGGCCCCCACGAGCCAATGTAATCTGTATATTCTTTACCATCTTCATCCCACAATTTTGAGCCTAAGCCACGCTTAAAAAATATTGGGGTGCCACCCACAGAGCGGAAAGCACGAACGGGTGAATTAACGCCCCCAGGAATAAATTTTTGTGATTTTTCAAAAAGTTGTTGATTACGTGATGTCATGATGAATATGCCCAATGGCTTAAAAAAATGATGAAAATTGTTGTGCGCAAGGCGCGATTTCTTGAATGTCTCGATTAAATAATTCACCAATCACCGCAACAGCAGAAGCGCCTGCAGCAACGACACTGCCAACATTTTCTAGTGTAATGCCGCCAATAGCAACACAAGAGACTTGTAAAATTTGGGCTCGTGTAAACAAATTAAGTTCTGCGCGGGGTGCATTGGGTTTGGTCTTGGAGGTAAAACATGCACCAAAGGCAACATAGTCAGCACCAAGTTCTGCCGCTTTCTGGGCGCGATTAAAATCGCCGTAACAAGAAACTCCTAAAATTTTATCTGGCCCTATTTGCGATCTTGCAACTGCAATGTCGCCATCGTCCCCGCCAATATGAACACCATTAGCATCGAGCGCTAAACAAAGCTCAATGTGGTCGTTAATGATGAATGGGACTTGATGTTGGCGGCAAATTGTTAATAAAGCGCTTGCTTGTTCTATCCGTAAGGCATCTTGAGCAATTTTGTTGCGGTATTGAATAACCCGCGCACCCCCTAAAATGCTTGCCTCAACCATCTTACAAAGTTGATCAGTATTTTCTGAGTCGGGAGTAATGGCATACAGGCCATGAATCTTGGCGCTATTGAACATCGGTTTTGACTATTCTTCCTCGTCGTCGCGTGCCCAAAACATTCGGTCAGGAATGTATTGACCCATGCCAGGACGGAAGCCTGCTTTGAGTGTCTGCCATGTGTATTCTTGCGCTTCGAGAATCGCTTCTTCCATACTCAGGCCATGCGCGATACATGCGGCAATCGCTGAGGTGAGCGTACAGCCAGAGCCATGATAACTGCCTGGTAAACGCTCCCAGTTGTAGGATTTAATCAGGCCAGTTTCACCATAAAGCGTATTGACCACTTCGTGCGAGCGCTCATGGGTGCCAGTGACTAAAACGTACTCACAGCCAATATCTAATAAGCGCTGAGCACTTTCATCTAGTGAAGCATTTTCTGCTTCATCTGAGTCGTCATTGTAGAAAGCTAAACGACGTGCTTCGATGCTGTTGGGGGTAATTAAAGTGGCTTGTGGAAATAGCAAATCAATCATTGCAGCTTGCACATCGTCGTTCGCAAGCTCGTCGCCGCGGCCAGATGAAAGCACGGGGTCGATTAGTAATGGAGTATCAGGGTAATCGGCCATAATCTCCGCGATGACTGCCACGTTTTCTACGCTACCAATCATGCCAATCTTAAAAGCCATGACCTGCATGTCTTCTAGAATAGTGCGTGCTTGTTCGTTGATCCATTCTGCATCAAAAACCATCACATTTTCAATGCCAACAGTATCTTGAACGGTGATGCCTGTCACCACAGAAAGTGGGTGACAGCCGATGCTTGCAAACGTCAAAATGTCTGCTTGCAAACCCGCCCCGCTGCTTGGGTCTGTGGCCGCAAAAGTCATTACTGATGGTGGCATGAGATTTTTCATGGTGTATGTATTGGCGTGAAACGCACGTTAAAACTTAATACCGTATTCTAGCTTAAAACCGAGGGGCAAATTGAGAAACGAGGATTTCCGTATGGAGGAAAATTGGAGCGGGTGACGGGAATCGAACCCGCGTATCGAGCTTGGGAAGCTAGCGTTCTACCATTGAACTACACCCGCAATTGAAAGCGCACGTTATTTTACCAATTTTGTGGCGAGAGCACCGTATTTATTGGGTTTGCCAAATGGTGTGCAAACTACGTAAAATAGCTAATTAATTTTGAAAACACGTGCCGCATTGTTTTGGGCAGTTTCTGACGAGTATCCAATTGATTCAAATCACGATTAACGGTAACCCTAGAAGTTTTGATGCGGAAATCACCACGGTGGCGGCTTTAGTTGAGAAGCTCGGTTTGGTTGGTAAGCGTCTCGCGATTGAGCGAAATGGTGAGATCGTTCCCAAAAGTACCTTTGCTGAAGTGCCGTTGCAAAATGGTGATAAATTGGAAATTGTGGGTGCTGTCGGTGGCGGTTAAGGTTAGGTTAAACAAATGAGCATGAACACATTAAATATTGCAGGTAAGTCATACAACTCACGTTTATTGGTGGGGACAGGTAAATATAAAGACTTTACTGAAACGCGTGCGGCGATTGATGCGAGCGGTGCTGAAATTGTGACGGTGGCAATTCGCCGTACCAATATTGGTCAAAATGCAGGTGAGCCTTCATTGCTCGATTATTTACCGCCCGAAGAATTTACTTATTTGCCTAATACCGCTGGTTGTTATTCAGCGGATGATGCGGTGCGCACTTTACGTTTAGCACGTGAGTTGTTGGATGGTCACAAGCTGGTCAAACTTGAGGTGCTTGGCGATCCAAACACGCTCTACCCAAACGTGATTGAAACGATCAAAGCAGCTGACGTGTTGGTTAAAGACGGTTTTGATGTGATGGTTTATACCTCTGACGATCCGATTATTTGCAAGCAGCTAGAAGAAATTGGTTGTTGTGCCGTTATGCCGCTTGCTTCATTAATTGGATCAGGCATGGGAATTTTAAATCCTTGGAATCTTCAGATTATTATCGAAAATGCCAACGTGCCGGTGTTGGTGGATGCTGGCGTGGGTACGGCATCTGATGCAGCCATTGCAATGGAGCTTGGCTGTGCAGGTATTTTGATGAATACCGCGATTGCAGGTGCAAATGATCCCATTTTAATGGCGTCTGCCATGAAAAAGGCTGTAGAGGCAGGCCGTGAAGCTTACTTGGCGGGCCGTATGGCGAAAAAACTTTATTCAGCTACCCCAAGCTCACCAACCTCTGGATTGATTACCTAGGCTGCCATGACTTCTGATAAACATTACGAATGTTCGGTGACGGTAAGAACAGAGTTTTTACCTGACCAGTCTGATCTTCAAGCGGGTCGTTATGCGTTTTCTTACCACATCACCATCACGAATACAGGCACATTAGCTGCCCAGTTAATTAGTCGTCATTGGGTGATTACAGATGCTGAGCAAAAGGTTCAAGAAGTCCGTGGGTTCGGCGTGGTGGGCGAGCAGCCATTGTTACAGCCATCTGCGACATTTGAATATGCCAGTGGTACGGTGCTGACAACCACTGTTGGTACTATGCATGGCACTTATCAATTTACCGCAGTTGACGGTACGCAATTTGATGTTCCTATTCCTTCCTTCACGTTGTCCATGCCAAGGGTTTTACATTAATGCTACACAAAAGGATTTTGCGTCTTTCATTTTTGTTGATCAGTTTGATGATGCTCAATGCCTGTGATCGGTTCCAAGTAAAGCCAACACCTCCCGTGAAGCCTGACTGTGATTGCCCGGTTCAGCCTACTCCTGCTTTGAAACCTGCAGAAGTGAAACCGGAACCTATTAAAGTACCAGATTATGGTCTGCTTAAACCGGCGGATTGGCAGGAGTTGGATGCAATCACGAAAGATGATGTCACTAAAGCATGGCCAGCTTGGAAATTAGGATGCGCCTCGCTCAAAGCTAAGCCAGCATGGCAAGCCGTTTGTAATGAGGCGGATAAATTAGAGACTCCCTCTCATGAGAGCATCATTGATTATTTTAAAAACAATTTTGCCGTGTACCGCACTACAAACTTAGATGGAACGAATACGGGTTTAATTACTGGATATTATGCGCCTGTCATTAAGGGCAGTCGTGTTAAAACCGACAAATACCGATTTCCTTTATATACCCGTCCAGATGACTTAATCACGGTAGAGTTATCTAGTCTTTTTCCTGAGCTAGCCAACAAACGGGTACGTGGTCGGGTAGTGGGGACTAAGTTAATTCCTTATTACAACCGTGGCGAGATAGAAGCGGACAATTCCCCTTTAAAAGGGAAGGAATTTGTTTGGGTCGATGACCAAATTGATTTGTTCTTTTTACAAATCCAAGGGTCTGGCATGGTGCATTTTGATAACGGTGAAAAAATGCACGTCGGTTACGCAGATCAGAATGGTCAGTCCTATCAGTCTATCGGGCGGTTGTTGATAGAAAAAGGTGAGCTAACTGCGGATAAAGCCTCAATGCAAGGCATTAAAGACTGGTCACGGAATAATCCCAATAAGTTGCGAGACTTACTCAATGCTAATCCTAGCTACGTTTTTTTTCGTGAGTTACCACCAGGACTGCCAGGTCCGATCGGCGCACTTGGTTCGCCAATATTGGCTGAGCGTGTAGTGGCAATTGATCCTAAATTTGTGCCACTAGGCGCACCTATTTTCTTGTCGACCAATTTACCTATCGCCAATAAATCATTAAATCGCTTAATGATGGCACAAGACACGGGTGGCGCAATCAAAGGGGGAGTACGTGCTGATTTTTATTGGGGCGCTGGCGATGCTGCTGGTAAATCTGCAGGATCAATGAAGCAACAAGGTAAAATTTGGGTATTGTTACCGAAAGATTTTCCGCTACCTAAATAAGTAAAGTTGAAAAGTGGCAGGCATAAAAAAAGGAGCAATTAAGCTCCTTTTTTACAATCTTTAAAAATTACTTGTTCATTACGTACATAGTAACTTCAAAGCCAAAACGCATTTCTGTAGCTGCTGGTTTAGTCCACATAGTAATTCTCCTAATGTTGTTTTAGTCGCTTCATCTAAATGAATCAGCGGGTGAATGAATAATACGCTCAACGTAAAACTAAGCACTACCCTAAGTCATTAAAGATGACTAATGAAAATCATTAGCCGTTTCTTTGCTATTCCTCAATATTCAACTCTTGAATTTTACGCGTTAACGTATTTCGCCCCATGCCAAGCAATGTTGCGGCTTCGATACGACGACCGCCAGTGTGCTGCAATGCTTTGGTGATAAGAATTTTTTCAAATGTATTTGCGCGGGATTCAAGAATATTTTGTTCGCCACGGTTAAGGGCGCTTATTACCTCAGCGGCAAGCCCTTCCTGCCAAGAGTTCGTGCTGGCTAATTTTGTAGCATCTTCTTTAAGTTCAGGTGGCAAATCAGCCACATCAATATTTTGACCGGGCGCCATAACAGTCAACCAGTGGCAAACATTTTCTAGTTGCCGCACGTTGCCGCTCCAACTCATGCTGCTTAAGTACTTCAATGCTGCGACAGTAGGTTGTTTTGGATCAACGCCCAATTCAGTCGCGCTGTGAAGTAAAAAGTGTTTGACGAGCAATGGCACGTCTTCTGGGCGCTCACGGAGTGCTGGCAAACGAAGTCGTATCACGTTTAGTCGGTGGAACAAATCTTCGCGGAACAGCCCTAATTTTACCCGTTCCTCTAAATCTTGATGGGTGGCGGCAATAATTCGCACATTCACTTTAACGGGTTGATGACCCCCTACCCGATAGAATTGACCATCACAAAGCACGCGCAATAAACGTGTTTGTAGATCAGAGGGCATGTCACCAATTTCGTCCAAAAATAAAGTACCACCGTCTGCTTGCTCAAAGCGTCCGCGTCTTGTGGCTTGTGCGCCTGTAAATGCGCCGCGTTCATGACCAAATAATTCTGACTCTAATAAGTCTTTTGGAATGGCGGCAGTATTAATGGCGATAAAAGGTTTGTCGGCGCGTGGGCTATGGCGATGTAAGGCGCTTGCAACCAACTCTTTACCTGTGCCTGATTCTCCGTTAATTAATACGGTGGCATGTGAACGGCTTAAACGACCAATGGCACGAAACACTTCTTGCATTGCCGGCGCTTGCCCGATAATTTCTGGTGTTTCTTCGACCACCGTTACTTCTGTATTTTGATGTTGGCTTTCATCAACAGCACGACGGATCACATCAATTGCTTGATCGACATCAAATGGTTTCGCAAGGTATTCAAAGGCCCCGCCTTGAAATGCTGCAACAGCACTTTCTAAATCTGAGTAAGCCGTCATGATAATAACGGGTACATCAGGCAGTCGTTGTTTAATGACCTGTAAAAAATCCAAACCAGAACCATTAGGCATGCGAATGTCACTGACAATGACTTGCGGTGTTTCATGACTCAACGCATTTAAAGCCTCGGGCGTTGATGAGAACGTTTTGAATTCCATTTCAGTCCGCGCTAATGCTTTTTCAAACACCCAGCGAATCGATTTGTCGTCGTCGATAATCCAAATTGGTTTCATGCTGACCCTTCAGTCGTATTTGTTTAATTTATTGCTTAATAACATGGCCCACCATCACGGAGCTTTCAATCGGTAGCAAAATCGTAAAACAGGTTTGACCTGGTACGCTTTCGCATTCAATCATGCCGTGGTGCTGAGTAATAAAAGTTTGGGCCAGTGTTAACCCTAAGCCGGAACCACCTTCACGCCCTGAAACTAAAGGAAAGAAAATGCGCTCGCGGATGTCGGCAGGGATGCCCGGCCCGTTGTCGACGATTTGTAATTTAATCGCCACACGGTAGCGTTTTTTAGCAAGCGTGACTTGGCGTTCTGCACGTGTGCGCAAAATGATTTTGCCGTCTTTTTGGCCATTCGCTTGCATGGCTTGTGCTGCATTTCTGGCAATGTTGAGCACTGCTTGAATCAGCTTTTCTCGGTCACCAATGATTTCAGGCAAGCTGGTATCGTAATCGCGCTGCACGGTAATTTTGAAAGCATCTTTTGAGAAACCTGAAGGCGACTCTGCAAGCAATAAACTTCGGACGCGCTCTAAGACTTCATGAATATTTGTCGGCTCATATTTTGGTACGCGATGGGGTACCAGCAATCTATCCATCAGCAGCTGAAGACGATCAGCTTCTTTGATAATGACTTGCGTATATTCGCGGAGGCCCGCATGTGGCAACTCGTGTTCAAGAAGTTGCGCTGCGCCACGTAAGCCCCCAAGCGGATTACGAATCTCGTGCGCTAAATTACGAAGTAGCTCGGCATTAGCTTGCTGTTGCACCAGCATTCGCTCTTCACGTGCCATACGGAGCTGCTGATCCATCTGTTGAAATTCAAGGACCAGGCAAACACTCGGGTGCTCTACTGGTGTTACGGTGCAGGTCACTGCAAGTGAGTGCTGTCGAATGGTGGTGATTAAAAATTCATGTTCGCGAAATGGGCTGTTCGTGCCCATGGCATTTTCAACAGCAGAGTGGAGAATTTCGCAGCCAGGAAATACTTGTGAAATTGGCAAATTGCTAATTTGTTTGGCGCTAAAAGCAAACAATACTTCAGCACCGGGGTTAGCGTAAACGACATGACGCGCCTCGTTGAGCAATATGACGGCAGTGGCCAAATGCTCAAGTCCTGAAAAAGAAGAAGGTATTTTATGATCCATTGTTTTGTAATAAGCAACCTATATGCCAACAAGACGAAAGCATTAATAAATCAGTTACCTGCTTGCGAGATTAATGAACGACGCAAAGCGACATTCTAACCTGAATCACTTGGGTGCACTATTTTAGTGCGCCAATTTCTTTTTTCAGTAACTCGATATTTTTTTGGTGCATGCTTATATCGTTTTGCACGGATTGGTTTTGAGCTAACTCAAGGGCTTTTTTTCAGCATTCAACTCGGACAATAAGATTTCTTTGCGTTTATCATCACGCTGAATTTGCGTTTGCTTGTCAATTTTTGGGAAGTCATTTGGCGTTGGGGTGGCTTGCTTGTTTGATGGGCTTTTCGCGCCATTTTCACGCATGATGATTTGGCAATTTTTGTAATTCACTTTGGTATTGCCGTCGACAAAAGTAGATACGCCTCCATCGCCCGTGCATTTATAGATATCTGCAAATGCATGGCCTGTATACATCAGCGCAGATTGACATAATGCAACAATCACATTTGTTTTCATAAAGACTTTGTGGAGAATATTTTAAGGAAAAGTGTACGTTTTAAGCGGGGGCTAATCAATGAAGTTTGGCCAATCCGCATCTAAAGTGACATATTTTGCGGCTTAACCCACTAGGGGCCAATTTACTGAGCGTTTAGGTTATGTCCGTTGAACATATCAGCTAAAGCTGATTGTTCTAAGGCCGGAAGCCAGTAAACTCCCAAGTAAAGTGCGAAAAAAAAGGCGGGTGACCCCGCCTTTTTGACTTGCTAATTTAAAGCTAATTAGCAGCTATAGTACAAACCAAACTCAGCTGGGTGTGGTGTCATACGTAACTTGTTCACTTCTTCCATTTTCAATGCAATGTAAGCATCGATCCAGTCATCAGAGAACACACCGCCACGCGTTAAGAACTCGCGGTCTTTGTCCAAGTTAGCCAATGCTTCTTCTAATGAAGCACACACTGTTGGGATCAAAGCATCTTCTTCTGGTGGAAGATGGTACAAGTCTTTAGTTGCTGGCTCACCTGGGTGAATCTTGTTTTGAACGCCATCAAGACCAGCCATCATCAATGCACTAAATGCCAAGTATGGGTTAGCGATTGGATCTGGGAAACGAGCCTCAACACGACGTGCTTTATCAGAGTGAACGAATGGGATACGGATTGAAGCAGAGCGGTTTTTAGCTGAGTAAGCTAATTTAACTGGCGCTTCAAAGTGTGGAACCAAACGTTTGTATGAGTTAGTACCTGGGTTAGTAATCGCGTTCAATGCTTTAGCGTGCTTGATAATGCCGCCGATGTAGTAAAGCGCGAAATCGCTCAAACCTGCGTAGCCGTTACCAGCGAACAAGTTTTTGCCATCTTTCCAGATTGATTGGTGAACGTGCATACCTGAACCGTTATCGCCAGCGAAAGGCTTAGGCATAAATGTTGCAGTTTTACCGTATGCGTGTGCAGTATTCAACACTACGTATTTAGTAATTTGTGTCCAGTCAGCGCGCTCTGTCAATGTGCTGAATTTAGTACCGATTTCACATTGACCAGCAGTAGCCACTTCGTGGTGATGCACTTCAACAGGCACGCCCATCTCTTCAAGTGCGATACACATTGCAGAACGTACGTCTTGCAATGAATCGACTGGAGGCACTGGGAAATAGCCACCTTTAACGCCAGGGCGGTGACCAGTGTTACCACCTTCAAATTTTTCGCCTGACGCCCAAGCACCCTCTTCAGAATTGATACGCACTGAGCTACCGCTCATGCTGACATCCCATTGGATTGAATCAAAAATGAAGAATTCTGGTTCTGGACCAAAGTATGCTGTATCGCCGATACCGCTTGATTTTAAGTATGCTTCAGCACGTTTTGCCAAGCTACGTGGGCAACGGTCGTAACCTTTACCATCTGTAGGGTCAACCACGTCACAAGTTAAAATCAATGTTGGCTCGTCCATGAATGGATCGATGTTCGCTGTATCTGGATCAGGCATCAACTGCATATCAGATGCTTGAATACCTTTCCAACCAGAGATTGAAGAGCCATCAAATGCGTGGCCTTCAGTGAATTTTTCTTCGTTAAATGCTGAAACAGGCACAGTAACGTGTTGTTCTTTACCACGTGTGTCGGTGAAACGGAAATCAACAAACTTGATGTCGTTATCCTTCACCATTTTCATTACGTCGGCGATAGCCATTGAGTTCTCCTAAAGTACACTTAATAATTAAACAAAAAATCAGACATATTTTACGAGCAAAAAATATGCCAATATGAAATTCGTATATCTCATTATTTTCACACATATAGTTAGAAAAGAGAACCAAAAACGCACGCCCTAGTTTTGTGCGTTACATGTAAATTTGCACCAAATTAGTGCGCCCGTGCGATTGTCCCTAAATACCGCTATACTTTCAGCATAATTGTAAAGATGACAGAGGAATTAAAATGGAAACCATTTCACCTATTTTAGAAAAAGCAAAACAACGTGCCGCAGACTTAAATCTTCCTTATGCTGGTGCGTTAACACCGAGTGAGGCATTTAAGATTTTGCAGTTGACGCAAAATGCAAAATTGGTTGATGTGAGAACACGCGCTGAGTTGGAGTTGGTTGGACGTGTTCCTCAGGCAACCCATATTGAATGGGCGTTCTATCCTGGCATGGTGGCCAACCCAGATTTTTCCGCTCAAATCAAAACCCAGCTTGATCCTGAAGCGCTCACCATTTTTATGTGCCGCACGGGTGGCCGTTCACATAATGCCGCTGTGTTAGCGGCTCAACTCGGCTTTTCAGAAGTCTACAACATGCTAGAGGGCTTTGAAGGCGAAGCAACGCCAGATACTAAACAGCGTTGTAAACTCAATGGCTGGAAAGCGGCGGATTTGCCTTGGACAAACGCTTAGTCGGTATTTAATGATATGACCGATTTTTACGCCGTCATTGGCAATCCGATCGAACATAGCAAGTCGCCTGTGATTCACCATGCATTCGCGCAATTAACGCATCAAGACATTCAATATGAGCGTGTGCTTGCCCCTTTGGATGCATTTAACGAAACAGTTCATGATTTAATTAGTCATGGTTTTAAAGGTGCGAATGTCACGGTCCCTTTTAAGCTCGAGGCATTTGCGATAGCCAACCGACTTACAGAGCGTGCGCAAGATGCGGGCGCAGTGAATACGTTAATATTTGATGCAGAAGGCATCATTGGTGACAACACAGACGGTGTAGGCTTGGTTCGCGATATTACCCAAAACATTGGGGTTGCATTTGCGGGGAAGCGCGTGTTGCTCATTGGCGCTGGCGGAGCCTCAGAAGGTGTGTTGCATCCTATTTTGGCTGAACACCCTGCGCTACTGATTATCACTAATCGTACTTTGGACAAGGCGCTTAACATGGTCAAGCGTGTAGAAGCGCGCGACGAGATGTTGTTTGTTTCTATCAATGCCTATGCGTTTGATGATCTGCATGGTCAGCAATTTGATATTGTCATCAATGCGACTTCTGCTGGATTAACTGACAGCCACTTACCGCTTCCAACAGGAATTTTTGCGCCCAATGCCTTAGCTTACGACATGATGTATGGTCGTATCACACCATTTATGGCATTTGCACTTGACCATGGTGCAACTGTGTTTGGTGGACTTGGTATGCTAATAGAGCAGGCCGCTGAGGCGTTTTCTCTATGGCGTGGTGTGCGCCCACCAACGGCGCCGGTCATTGAAATGTTCAAACAACAGGCTAAAGCTTAGCGGATGCGTGTCTCACCTACTTTTTGGCGCGTGTTGAAATGGCTGGGCATCATTATTGTGATGTACCAGCTTTGGATTTTTCTCCATATTTGCTGGTGGATAAATCACAATCCATCAACCAGCGCTTTTATGGAGGATCGCTTAGAGGTCCTGCAAGAAAGCAACCCAGATGCTGTCCTTAAACATCGCTGGGTCGATTATAAAAAAATTTCCCCCAACTTAAAACGTGCACTGATTGCGGCAGAAGATGCTAAATTTGTAGATCACGAAGGCTTTGATTGGGATGGCATCCAAAAAGCTTATGAAAAGAATATTAAAAAAGGCAAAGTGGTCGCTGGCGGTTCAACCATCAGCCAGCAGCTCGCCAAGAATTTGTTTTTATCAACTAAGCGCACGCCTTGGCGCAAAGCGGAAGAAGCCATGATCACCGTCATGCTAGAAGCGACCATGAGTAAGCGTCGTATCTTTGAGATTTACTTAAACGTCATCGAATGGGGTAACGGCATATTTGGCGCAGAAGCGGCCGCTAAATATTATTACCATACCAGCGCCAAAAACTTGAGTGCTAACCAAGCTGCAAAGCTAGCAGCGATGGTGCCAAACCCCAGGTATTACGATAAGCATCGTCAAGCCAAAGGGTTGATCCGTAAAACGCGGATTATTGAGGCGCGTATGAATAGCGCCGAAATTCCTTAAGTTATTTCAGCATCGTTTTAAGGTATTTACCGGTATAGCTTTCGGCACACTGCGCGACCTTTTCAGGCGGGCCTTCAACGAGCACAGTGCCGCCACCATCACCTCCCTCTGGACCCATGTCAATGAGCCAGTCCGCCGTTTTAATCACATCCAAATTGTGCTCAATAATTACCATGGTATTGCCTGCATCACGAAGACGATGAATGACATCTAACAGGAGTTGAATATCCGCAAAGTGAAGGCCAGTGGTTGGTTCATCCAAAATGTAGAGTGTGCGGCCAGTATCCCGTTTTGAAAGCTCAAGCGCGAGTTTTACCCGTTGCGCTTCACCGCCGGATAGGGTTGTCGCGGATTGGCCAAGGGTAATATAACCTAAACCAACATCGAGCAAAGTTTTGAGCTTGCGTTGCACCACAGGAACCGCATTAAAAAACTCATGTGCTTGCTCAACCGTCATTTCCAATACTTCACGAATGTTTTTACCCTTGTAGTTAATTTCCAAGGTTTCACGGTTGTAGCGTTGACCTTTACAGACATCACAGGGGACATACACATCTGGCAAGAAATGCATTTCTACCCTTAATACGCCATCGCCTTGGCAAGCCTCACAACGTCCACCTTTGACATTAAATGAGTAGCGACCTGGCCCATAACCGCGAACGCGACTTTCAGGAACGCCCGCAAACAAATCTCGAATCGGTGTAAATAGCCCCGTGTAGGTGGCAGGGTTTGAGCGCGGTGTTCTTCCAATTGGACTTTGATCTACGTCCACGACTTTGTCGAAAAACTCCAAGCCTTCGATGCCATCGAAAGGTGCTGGTTCTGCTGAGCTGCCGTATAAATGTTGCGCAACCACGCGGTAAAGCGTGTCGTTAATGAGGGTTGATTTACCTGAACCTGAAACACCCGTGACACATGTGAGCAAGCCCACTGGCAACTTAAGTGATACGTCTTTTAGGTTGTTACCAGTTGCGTGAGAGAGTGATAGCCAACGCGCTGGGTCAGGCGTATGGCGTTGATGGTTGTACGTAATCTGTTTTTTGCCGCTGAGGTATTGGCCTGTCACTGAGTTTGGATTCGCTTGAATTTCTGCAGGCGTTCCTTCAGCAATAATTTGGCCACCATGTTCACCAGCACCTGGGCCAATATCGACCACATAGTCGGCCGCCATAATCGCATCTTGATCATGTTCAACAACAATCACACTATTGCCGATGTCGCGCAAACGCATCAAGGTTTCTAATAGTCTATCGTTATCACGTTGATGTAAACCAATAGAAGGTTCATCCAGCACATACATCACGCCCGTTAAGCCAGAACCAATTTGTGAGGCCAAACGAATACGTTGCGCCTCCCCTCCTGATAGCGTTTCAGCGGAGCGAGAAAGTGATAAATACTCCAAGCCAACGTTGGTTAAAAACTTCAAACGGTTGCTAATCTCTTTCACAATTTTATCGGCAATGGCGAGCTTTTGTCCATGCAGCTCAATGGTTTCAAAGAATGTTAGTGCTTGCTTTAGTGGCACTTCGCATACTTCATGGATATTTTTATTGCCTACTTTTACATGACGCGCTTCGGTGCGTAAACGCGTGCCAGCGCAGCTAGGGCAAGTTTGTGAGTTGAGATATTTCGCTAACTCTTCTCGCACAGTCGTTGAGTCAGTTTCGTGGTAACGGCGTTGTAGATTATTTAAAATGCCTTCAAAGCTGTGACGCTTTTCAAAAAATGAACCGCGCTCATTCATGTATTTAAAGGCTATCTCCTCCTTACCGCTGCCCTGCAACAATATGTGTTGAACTTCTTCGGGCAGCTCTTCAAAAGCCGTTTCTAAATCGAATTTGTAATGCGCTGCAAGGCTACTAAGCAGCTGAAAGTAAAATTGGTTACGCTTATCCCAGCCTTTAATAGCGCCAGCGGCAAGTGACAAATGTGGAAATGCCACGACGCGTTTGGGATCAAAAAAGCTCATTTGACCTAGGCCATCACATTTTGGACATGCACCCATTGGATTGTTGAATGAGAATAAACGCGGCTCGAGTTCGGCCAAGGAATAATCACAAGAAGGACAAGAGAACTTGGCTGAGAATAAATGTTCTTTCCCAGTATCCATTTCCATCGCGATCGCTTTGCCTTCGGCCAAACGCAGCGCGGTTTCAAACGACTCAGCAATGCGCTGTTTCATGTCGGTACGCACTTTTAGTCGGTCAATCACGACATCAATCGAGTGTTTAGTTGTTTTAGTCAGGGTTGGTGGTGCATCAAGCTCATAAATTTCACCATCTACACGCACCCGCACAAAACCTTGTGCTTTTAATTCATCAAATAAGTCGAGTTGTTCGCCTTTGCGTTCACGCACTACTGGCGCCAAAATCATTAACTTGGTTTCTTCAGGTAGGCTTAAAACACTATCCACCATTTGCGAGACAGTTTGTGCCTCAAGTTTAATATGATGTTCAGGACACTCAGGGTCGCCAGCGCGCGCGTAAAGCAAACGCAAATAATCATGAATTTCAGTCACGGTCCCCACTGTTGATCGTGGGTTATGCGATGTCGATTTTTGTTCGATAGAAATGGCTGGTGATAACCCTTCGATTAAATCGACATCGGGCTTATCCATCCGCGCCAAGAATTGGCGAGCATAAGCAGAGAGAGATTCAACATAGCGGCGTTGGCCTTCAGCGTAAAGGGTATCAAAAGCGAGTGATGATTTGCCTGAGCCAGAAAGTCCGGTAATGACAATCATTTTGTTACGCGGTAAATCCAGCGAAACGTTTTTTAGATTGTGCGTGCGAGCACCGCGAATACGTATGAAATCCATCAATTTATGGTTGGCCTAAAAAATAATTTATTAAAACAAAAAGTTGTTTGAAGTGAATGCAGAAAAACGACGAACTCTAAAACAAGTCTTTTTAAGTGCCGCATCAAATAAAGCGGGCAACCTGTTAATATACGCAAATTAAAAGATAAAGTTAAATAATTTCATGTCATCCACACCATCCCTAGACAAAATGAATTCCACTGAGTTGCGTGGAAGTGCAAGTTTGGCGTCCATTTATGGTTTGCGTATGCTCGGCATGTTCCTTATTTTGCCGATTTTT
Organism: Candidatus Methylopumilus turicensis; assembly: GCF_000953015.1. NCBI lineage: Bacteria > Pseudomonadati > Pseudomonadota > Betaproteobacteria > Nitrosomonadales > Methylophilaceae > Candidatus Methylopumilus > Candidatus Methylopumilus turicensis. Next base: position 1,703,246 of record NZ_LN794158.1, on the reverse strand, counting down.
GCGATTTATGCCGAAACGCTCCCTAGTGGTCAAAACCATTTGATGATTGGCCTCGCCCTGGGTGCTTATGGCCTGACGCAAGCCATTTTCCAATTGCCATTTGGAATGGCTTCAGATCGATTCGGTCGCAAGCGCGTCATTTATGTCGGCTTAGTTTTATTTGTGATTGGTAGTTTGGTGGCCGCTCTCGCGCATGATTTACCTATGATTATTTTAGGTCGCAGCATTCAGGGGGCTGGTGCTGTCTCTGCCGCAGTGACTGCGCTGGTGGCTGACCTTACTCGAGAAGAGCATCGCACCAAAGCCATGGCGATGATCGGTGGAACGATCGGCATTACGTTTGCCATGTCTCTTATTTTAGGCCCCGTGCTAAATCAATGGATAGGCGTTCCGGGTATCTTTTTAATGACAGCCGTTTTAGCAGCAGCGGCTATTCTGGTGGTCAAATTTGTGGTGCCTGATCCTGTCATCAGTAGCTTCCATTCAGACGCACAAGCTAAAACAGGCAAGCTAAAAGAAGTACTGAAAGACGTCCAATTATTACGTCTTAATTTCGGCATTTTTGCGCTTCATGCGGCGCAGATGGCCATGTTTGTGGTGGTGCCGTTTGCCATTAAAAAAACCAGCGGCATGGATGCCAATGATCATTGGCTGATTTATCTCCCAGTGCTGGTGAGCTCCTTTGTATTAATGGTGCCAGCCATTATTTATGGTGAGAAAAAAGCCAAACTCAAACAAGTGTTCGTCGCCGCCATCGCGACCATGCTTGTTGCGCAGTTAGCGTTTGCTTTTTCAATTGATTATTTCTGGGGCATTGTCTTCTCCCTCGGGGCTTATTTTGTGGCGTTTAATGTGCTCGAGGCATCCTTGCCGTCCATCATCACTAAGATTGCCCCAGCTGCTTCTAAAGGAACCGCGATTGGCGTTTACAACACCACACAATCATTGGGGGTGTTTGTCGGGGGTACGGTTGGCGGATACTTATCGCACTATCATGGCTTTGCATCTGTATTTGTTTTTTGTAGTGTTTTAATGGCATTATGGTTGCTATTCGGCTTGAGCATGAAAGCGCCGCCAGCCGTAAAAAGTAAGATGTACCATCTTAAAAAAATCAGTGCAGCTCAAGCCAAAACATTGGCAACCAAGCTAGCTGCTTTGCAAGGTGTTCGTGAGACAGTGGTATTAGCAGACGAAGGTATGGTGATACTGAAAGTGGATATGCAGCAGGGTTGGGATGAAGCTGCTGTAGTGCGATTAATAGGAGAGTAAAACATGGCATCAGTCAATAAAGTGATTTTAGTGGGTAACTTGGGTCGCGACCCAGAAATGCGCTTCATGCCAAACGGCGAAGCAGTATGTAACTTTAGTATTGCAACCACTGATAGCTGGAAAGATAAAAGCGGTCAAAAACAAGAGCGCACTGAATGGCATAACATTGTCATTTATCGCAAGCTTGCAGAGATTGCTGGCGAATACCTCAAAAAGGGTCGTCCTGTTTATATTGAAGGTCGTTTACAAACACGAAAATGGCAAACTAAAGAGGGTCAAGATCGCCTCACGACAGAAATTATTGCAGACCAAATGCAAATGTTAGGTGGTCGTGAAGGCGGCGGTGCAAGTAGCTCATACGAATCGATGGATGAAGATCAAAGCATGCAATCACGTCCACAACAAAGCGCTCGTCCAGCGCAATCAGCCCCTGCACAGCAACCTGCAAGCGGTGGTGATTTTGATGCGTTTGAGGATGACATTCCTTTCTAAAGTTCACCAGTGTTTATGTTAAAAGTAAGCCCGCTAATGCGGGCTTACTTTTTGGTCGATCACCAACAAACCTTTAAATCATGTAATCAATAATCAGCGGCGCGTGGTCGCTAAAGCGCTCGGCTTTATAAATCTGACATTGCTCGGCACTATTGCCAATGCCTGGCGTCGTGACTTGATAATCAATTCGCCACCCAACGTTTTTATCCCAAGCTGCACCGCGGTTACTCCACCATGTATAACATTCCTCGGTGGTTTCTGGATGCACTTTTCGATAAGCATCAATCCATCCTAGCTTGCTGAATATGTCTGTCATCCAAGCGCGTTCTTCAGGTAAAAATCCTGAATTCTTTTTATTGCCTTTCCAGTTTTTAAGATCTGCTTCTTGGTGAGCGATGTTCCAGTCACCACAGACGACGACTTCGCGACCGCTGGCTTTGAGTGCCTCAAGGTGTGGATAGAAGCGATCCATCACACTGAATTTGACTTGTTGTCTATCTTCACCACTAGAGCCAGATGGGAGATAGAGCGAAACGATGCTCACTTTCTTGCCCTCTAAATTTTCAAACTGCAGTTCGATATAGCGTCCTTCTGCATCAATGTCTGCATGGCCTAATCCAATAATGACATTATCTGGTTTGTGTTTGGTGTAGATGCCGACACCGCTATAGCCTTTTTTCTCGGCATAGTGAAAATAGCCTTGGTATCCATTGGGAGCGTGCATTTCTGGCGTCATATCAGCTTCTTGCGCTTTGAGTTCTTGTAGGCAAATGAAGTCGGCATTTTGTTTTTGCATCCAAGGTAAGAAACCTTTATTCACTGCGGAACGGATGCCGTTGAGATTTGCGGATATAATTCTAAGCAAGATATTTCCTTAAAGTTTTTAGAAGATTCTAGATGACGACTATCCCAACACAACGGACAGATTTTACCGCGCAGTTTATCGATTTTGCCATTAAAAAACAGGTACTGCGCTTTGGTGAGTTTAAAACAAAAGCGGGTCGCTTAAGCCCTTATTTTTTTAATGCGGGTTTATTTAATGACGGCGAAAGTCTCATGAAATTAGGCGAATTTTATGCGGCAGCGATTCTGAAATCAGGCGTGCAGTTTGATATGCTTTTTGGACCAGCTTATAAAGGCATTACCTTAGCTGCAAGTATTTCGATTGCGTTGGCACGACAAGGTCATAACTTTCCTTATGCTTATAACCGTAAGGAAGCAAAAGATCATGGTGAGGGCGGTACGATTGTTGGTGCGCCACTACAAGGCAGGGTATTGATTGTCGATGACGTAATCTCTGCTGGCACCTCTGTTCGTGAATCTGTTGAGATGATTAAAGCTGCAGGCGCAAAACCAGCAGGTGTGGCTATCGCGATTGATCGCCAAGAGCGTGGTTTGGGTGTGCTTTCAGCGGTTCAGGAAGTGGAAAAAGATAGTGGTATGCCTGTGATTAAAATTGCGACATTGGCTGATTTAATTCAGTTTTTAGATGGGGCTGCCGACTTGGCTGAGTTCAAACCAGCGGTGCAAGCGTATAGAAATGAATATGGCGTGTGAATCTGATTTTTTGTCATGCCGCACTTGATGCGGCATCCAAATTAGGTCTTAAAATGGACCCCGCATCAAGTGCGGGGTGACAGAATCAAGTGAGTTGGCCAACAAGTTAAGTTCTAAAATGGAGCCCGCATAAAGTGCGGGGCGACATAACCAAAGACTTAGCCTTCTAGTTTCTTCTTCAAAATCTCGTTCACTTGTGCAGGGTTCGCTTTACCTTTTGAGGCTTTCATTGCTTGGCCAACAAGCGCGTTAAACGCCTTTTCTTTACCTGCTTTAAACTCTTCAACCATGGCAGCATTTGCGGCAAGTACTTCGTCCACAATCGCTTCAATTGCGCCACTATCAGAGACTTGTTTTAAGCCTTTGCTTTCGATGATGCTGTCTGCATCCCCTTCGCCAGTCCACATTGCTTCAAACACTTGTTTGGCGGCATTGTTAGAAATTGTGCCGTCTTGAATGCGTTTGATGAGGCTTGCTAAAGCTCTAGGAGAAATTGGTGACGCTGAAATCTCTTTGTCTTCAGCATTAAGCTTGGCTGAAACACTACCCATGACCCAGTTAGCTGCCAGTTTTGCATCGCTGCCAGCATCAACAGTCGCAACGAAATAATCCGCTGTGCCACGTGAACTAGTGAGCGCATTTGCATCATAGTGCGCCAAGCCAAATTGTGCTTCAAAGCGAGCTTTCATCGCTTCTGGTAATTCAGGCATGTCAGCTTTGACTGCGCTGATATCACTTTCTGAAATTGCAAGCGGTAACAAATCAGGGTCTGGGAAGTAGCGATAATCGTTCGCTTCTTCTTTGCTACGCATCGCGCGCGTTTCGCCTGTGTCTGGATTAAATAGCACGGTGGCTTGTTGAATCGTGCCGCCATCTTCTAACGTTTCAATTTGCCAGCTTGTCTCGTACTCAATCGCCTGTTGCATAAACTTGAATGAGTTTAAGTTTTTAATTTCGCGGCGAGTGCCAAGTTTTTCTGAGCCCTTAGGACGCACAGAAACGTTCACGTCACAGCGAAAGCTACCTTCTTGCATGTTGCCATCGCAAATGCCGATCCATTGCACTAGATCATGTAATTTTTTAGCATAGGCCACCGCTTCAGCAGCTGAACGCATATCAGGTTCAGTCACAATTTCAAGAAGTGGCGTGCCAGCACGGTTTAAGTCGATGCCAGACATGCCTTCTTGTGCACCGTGCACAGATTTACCAGCATCTTCTTCTAAATGCGCACGGGTAATATTGATGACTTTTTCATAAGCTTTGTCGCCGCTACCCACTTGAATCGTCATGCTGCCTTTGCCAACCACTGGTAGCTCGTACTGGCTGATTTGATAGCCTTTAGGCAAGTCTGGATAGAAGTAATTCTTACGTGCAAACACAGAGCGTGGTGCGATTTCAGCATTCACCGCGAGGCCAAATTTAATCGCGCATTTCACTGCTTCTTGATTGAGCACTGGCAAGACGCCAGGAAACGCCAAACTCACAACGCAAGCTTGTGTGTTTGGCTCAGAACCAAACGCAGTGGAGGCACCACTAAAAATTTTAGTTTTGGTTTGTAGCTGGGTGTGAGTTTCCAGCCCGATCACGACTTCCCATTCCATTATTCAATTCCCTCTGGCATTTGTGTATGCCAATCTGTGACTTGTTGATAAGCGTGGCCAGCATTGAGCATGCGCGCTTCATCAAAGTAATTACCAATAATTTGTAAGCCCACCGGCAAACGTTTGCCATCTTCACTTGGCGCAAAGCCCGCAGGGATGCTCATGCCTGGCAAACCAGCTAAGTTCACCGCGATGGTATAAATATCTTGTAAGTACATCGAAACTGGATCGTCGGCTTTTTCACCGGCTTTAAAGGCTGTCGATGGCGCAGTTGGTCCCATGATGATGTCGCATTGTTTAAATACATTTTCAAAATCTTGCGCAATGAGGCGGCGGATTTGTTGGGCTTTTATGTAGTAAGCATCGTAGTAACCAGCACTTAATACATACGCGCCAATCAAGATCCGGCGTTTAACTTCTGCGCCAAAGCCTTCAGCACGGCTCTTGCAATACATATCCATTAAGTCGCCATATTCTTTAGCGCGATGGCCGTAACGCACACCATCAAAGCGAGATAAATTACTCGATGCTTCAGCTGGTGCAAGTACGTAATAGACTGGAATAGAAAGCTTGGTATTAGGCAGGCTAATGTCAATGATTTGGGCGCCTAGCTTTTTGTATTCAGCAATGGCTTCATTCACTACCTTGGCCACATCGGCGCCCAGGCCTTCTGCGAAATACTCTTTTGGTAAGCCGACTTTTAAGCCAGCAAGTGGCTTATTCAGGTCGCGCGTGTAATCTTCTTTTTCACGATTTAAGCTCGTCGAATCACGTTTATCGAACCCTGTAATGACGTTCATCATCAGTGCCATGTCTTCGCATGATTTTGCCATTGGACCGGATTGATCTAATGATGATGCAAAAGCAATCATCCCATAACGAGAAGCTAAGCCATAAGTTGGTTTTAAGCCTGATAAGCCACAGAGTGAGGCTGGTTGACGAATTGAACCGCCAGTATCAGTGCCAGTTGCTGCCGCGCATAAACGTGCTGCAACCGCGGCGGCGCTACCGCCCGAACTGCCGCCTGGAACGCGACTTCTATCCCAAGGATTTTGTACTTTGCCGAAGTAGCTGGTCTCGTTGGATGAGCCCATCGCAAATTCGTCCATATTGGTTTTACCCAAATTGACTGCACCTACACCATCAAAGCGCTCAATGATGTCTGCATCATAAGGCCCGATAAATGTTTCGAGCATTTTTGAACCACATGTTGTGCGCCAACCTTTAGCCACAAAAATATCTTTTTGGCCGATTGGCAAGCCGGTTAAGGCAGTGCCTTTTCCAGCCGCTAATAGGCTGTCAGCATGTTTTGCTTGGGCAAGCGTTTTGTCTTTATCTAGCGTGATGAAGGCATTGATTTCAGGGTTTAGTCTGTCAATACGGTTTAAAAATTCTTGCGTCAATTCGACGCTAGAAATTTCTTTGCCTTGGAGCATGGCGCCAAGTTGTTTTAGGCTTTTGTTAATCATGAGTTTTTATTCGATCACTTTAGGAACAAGGTATAGACCACCCTCAACCGCTGGCGCGATTGATTGGAACAGTTCGCGTTGGTTGGTTTCGGTCACGACGTCTTCACGAAGACGCTGGGTCACATCTTGTGAATGCGACATTGGAACGATGCCTTTGGTATCGACCGCTTGCATTTGCTCAATCAGGCCAAGAATGCCTGTCAGCTTGGTTAAAGTGGCCTCTGCTTCTGTATCGCTCACCTCAATACGCGCCAAGTGCGCAATCCTTTTAATATCTGCACTGTTAAGTGACATTTCTGCGTCCAAATCTTAAATTTTTGTTAGATATAAGGTATTATAACTTGATTTTACGCACAACTTCAGCCGCGGCGTGTTTCGTCACAATACTTCCGCTAAATTTTAGTAGCTTGCTAAGGATATAAAGACAATGTTTGGTTTTTTAACTAGTTATTTCTCAAATGATATCGCCATCGACTTGGGGACAGCTAACACGCTAATTTATGTCCGGGGTAAAGGTGTGGTGCTAGATGAGCCTTCAGTGGTTGCGATTCGTCAAGAAGGTGGCCCAACTGGTAAAAAGACATTGCTAGCGGTAGGCGCTGAAGCGAAACTTATGCTTGGTCGCTCACCAGCAAATATTAGTGCAATTCGCCCAATGAAAGACGGCGTGATTGCTGACTTTACAATTACTGAGCAGATGCTTAAGTATTTCATTCGTCGTATTCATGAGTCACGTCTGTTCTCACCTAATCCACGCATCATCATCTGTGTGCCTGTTGGCTCCACACAAGTTGAACGTCGTGCAATTCGCGAATCAGCGATTGGCGCTGGTGCTCGCCGCGTGTATTTGATTGAAGAGCCAATGGCAGCTGCCATTGGTGCCAATATGCCTGTAGCTGAAGCCACTGGCTCGATGGTGGTGGATATCGGTGGTGGTACGACAGAGGTGGGTGTGATTTCACTCGGCGGTATTGTGTATGCGAAATCAGAACGTGTGGGCGGTGATAAATTTGACCAAGCGATTATTGATTACATCCGCCGCAACTACGGCATGCAAATTTCTGAGCCAACCGCTGAGCTGATTAAAAAGCAAATCGGTTCAGCTTTCCCAGGCAGTGAAGTGAAAGAAATGGAAGTGACAGGCCGTAATTTAGCTGAAGGCTTGCCACGTAAATTTACGATTTCAAGCAACGAAATTTTAGAGGCCCTCACGGAGCCTTTGAACGCGATTGTTGGTGCGGTTAAATCAGCGCTGGAACAAACCCCTCCTGAACTAGGTGCCGACATTGCTGAAAAAGGCATGGTACTTACTGGCGGCGGCGCCTTGTTGCATAATCTAGATCGCTTGATTATGGAAGAAACTGGCTTGCCTGTTGTTGTCGCAGAGGATCCGTTAACTTGCGTAGCGCGTGGTTGTGGTCGAGCGCTTGAGGAAATTGACCGACTCGGTGATATTTTCGCTTACGAGTAACAAGGTTTGATTGTTGAGGGCTGCATCGCAGCCCTCTTTAATTGTACTCAACGGTTTTCTTAATGCTTTTATTAATGGCTTTATTTGTCTCTTTTGGGTCATATGATTTTGATTTATTTGCATAGATTTTAATGGATCAACAACAAACCCCACGTTTCTTTATACATGGCCCCAGCCCGTTTGTGAGGGTCATTGTATTTTCTACGCTATCACTTTTGCTGATGGCGTCAGATTCAAAATTTAACTACCTCACGCCGGTTAGAGATGCGTTAACAGTGGCGCTTAAGCCTTTGCAAACATTGGCTAACAGCCCATTTGTGTTATATCGCAATATTGGCAACTACTTTATTTCCAAGCAATCCCTCCAAGATGAAGTGGAGGTGCTAAAGAAACAAGCCATTTTTCAATCGATACAAGTTCAGGCAATTCAATCCTTGAAAAATGAAAATGACCAACTACGCACGTTGATGGAGGCTGCTAAGGTAGCCAGCCAGCCAGCGCATCTGGCTGAAATTATGTACACCGGACGAGATCCGTTTACACACAAAGTCATCGTCAATATGGGTAGCGAAAATCATGTGGTTGCTGGTCAAGCGGTAGTTGATAGCGCCGGAATTGTCGGTCAAGTAACAAGAGTGTTTCCCTACACAAGTGAGGTGACGCTGCTCACCGATAAATCTCTCTCTATCCCTATTCAAGTTGAGCGTAACGCTTTGCGCGCTATTTCATTTGGGCATGGTCGCGACAATGTCGTGAATTTGCCTTACTTGCCAGCCAACGTCGATATCCAAAAAGGCGATAGGTTAGTGACTTCAGGGATTGATGGTATTTATCCTGCGGGACTTGCTGTTGCCGTTGTCGATAGTGTTAAAACGAATGCAAGTTCGCCATTCGCACAAATTATTGCCAAGCCATTGGCGGGTATCCAAAATCATCGACAATTGCTAATCCTCTCAAGTGATACTGAGAATTTGATCGCTCAAGATATTCAGAAAACACTCACCTTGGATGCACAAAAGCAGTTAGATAAAAAACAAACCTCGGCAAGGAGCGGCGATGCCAAACCATAACCGAAGGCGTGTTTATTTTAGTTTAGTTGCCGCCCTTTTGCTTCAGCTACTCCCTTTGTCCGGGGTCTTGCTTCAAATTAAGCCAGATTTTTTATTGCTGGTGCTGTTATTTTGGCTGCTGCGTGCACCAAGCATTTGTAATATTGGCATTGCTTGGACGGCAGGCATTTTGATGGATTTGGTAACCGGCGATTTGTTTGGTCAAAATGCACTTGCTTATGCTTTAACTGCATTTTTGGCGGTGATGTATCAGCGCCGATTAATCTTATTTACGACATTGCAACAATCGGTTTATGTATTGTTGTTGTTGTTTGTCAATCAAGTCATCTTGCTATTGCTCAAGTCTTTCTCGGGCAGTGAGTATTTTGGTTGGACTTATTTCGTGCCGTCCTTCACCGGTATTATGTTGTGGTATGCCGTGCTTCACTCTCAAATTTCAACGCATATTATGGCGCGTCAGCAATAATTAATATGCGCTTGCGTTTCGAAGTAAAAAATCATTCTTTAGAGCAACATCATTACAGCGCGCGCTTGACCGTGGCAATGGTCTTGATATTGCTGTGCTTTGCTATTTTGTTAGGCCGCTTCGCTTATTTGCAGATTTTGAAGTACGACTATTTTCACACGCTTGCAGAAAACAATCGTGTTTCATTGGTTCCAATCGTGCCTAATCGGGGCCTGATTCTTGATCGAAATGGTGTGACCTTAGCGCATAATTTCTTTGTTTACACCTTGGAAATTACCCCATCAAAAGCGGTCGATGTTGAAGCAACCATTAATCATATTAGCCAGTTAATTGAAGTGAGTGCTGAAGACCGAAAGCGTTTTAAAAAGTTACGTCAAGAAAGTCACAGTTTTGAGAGTGTCCCTATTAGAACCCATCTAAACGAAGTAGAAGCCGCTAAATTTGCTGCGCATCGCTATCAGTTTCCTGGTGTAGAAATTCGCTCACGACTTTTTAGGCATTACCCTCTAGGCAATCTTGGTGTGCATATGATTGGCTATATTGGGCGTATTAATGCGGCGGATGTTAAAGTCCTCGAGCAGTCTGAAGACCTCTCTAATTACAAAGGCTCTGACCACATAGGCAAGGGTGGTATTGAGCAATATTACGAACGTCAATTGCATGGCACCACAGGTTTTCAGCAAGTGGAAATTGATGCTGATGGCCATGCGATTCGGGTGTTATCAAGCACACCACCAGTGCCAGGTGATAACTTAGTGTTGTCGATCGACTCTAAGATGCAAGATATCGCCGAAAAAGCGTTTGAAAACCATCGTGGCGCATTAGTGGCAATTAATCCAAAAAATGGTGAAATTTTATCTTATGTGAGTATGCCAACCTTTGACCCAAATCTCTTTGTGGATGGCATTGATGCGGATACCTGGAAATCGCTCAATCAATCCTTGGATCGTCCCCTCATCAACCGTCCTATTCGGGGTATCTATCCACCAGGGTCAACATTTAAGCCTTTTGTTGCAATGGCCGGCTTACAAGAAGCGAAGCGCAAGCCGCCTTTCAGTATAGGTGACCCTGGGTTTTATACATTAGCAGGTAGCTCGCATCAGTATCGTGATTGGAAACCAGGTGGCCATGGTCAAGTGGATATGCAAAAGGCGATTACTGTTTCTTGCGATACATTTTTTTATGGACTCGCGTTAGAGCTGGGTATTGATAAACTCACTTCTTTCGTCAGTCACTTCGGCTTTGGGAAAAAAACAGGTGTAGATTTGGCGGGTGAGATTGGTGGTTTGTTACCAACGCCTGAATGGAAATGGCGTCGTTGGAAACAAAAATGGTATCCAGGTGAAACGGTGATTGTCGGAATTGGCCAAGGCTATACCTTGGTCACGCCAATGCAGCTCGCGCAGGCAACAGCGGCGCTGGCGAATAATGGCATTGCAATGAAGCCGCATTTGGTGAGCAGCATTCAAAAGCATAATGGGGCAGAAACGCATTTAATGCCCATCACAAAGTTGGATGAGATCGCGCTTGATACGGGTAACATTGAAATTGTAAGAGCGGGCATGACGGCGGTGACTCAGCCTGGTGGGACTGCCGCGAGCGTGGGGGCAGGCAGCAGCTATAGTATCGCGGCAAAAACAGGAACCGCTCAGGTCGTGGGTATCAAGCAGGGCGCGAAATATAATGCGGGAAGTATGGATGAGCGTCATCGCGACCATGCTTTATTTATTGCTTACGCCCCTGCTGATGACCCAAAAATTGCTGTGGCAGTGATTGTTGAAAACGGCGGTCATGGTGGTTCAGCAGCGGGCCCTATTGCCCGTAAAGTCATGGATTATTATCTCCTAGGAAAAACGCCCGTCACACCACCACAGGACGCCAGCAAAAAGCCTGAAGCGTCTATTGTCGAGGATGCTCCACATGATTAGTCAAATTGCTGAGCGATTGAAAAAGTATATCGATCCATTTTTAATGGGTTGTATTCTTTTTAGCTGTGTTGTTGGGCTGTTTGTTTTATATAGTGCATCGGGAGGCAGTTTTGATCGCGTTGGTTCTCAGCTGCTCAACATTCTGGCTGCATTAACGATCATGTGGCTTGCCGCGAATACTTCGCCTCATTATTTAGAGCGAATTGCATTGCCACTTTTTATCCTCGGATTATTAATGCTAGTCGGCGTGGCGTTGTTTGGTGAAATTAGTCATGGCGCAAGACGTTGGCTCAACTTAGGCATCGGTAGGATTCAACCCTCAGAACTGATGAAGATAGCGGCGCCGATGATGTTGGCTTGGTATTTTTCAAGGCGTGAGCAAAGTTTACGCTGGTTAGATTACGGTGTGGCTGCATTACTCTTGGTGGTGCCTGTTGGCTTGATTATGAAACAACCTGATTTGGGCACCGCCTTGATTGTCACTGCGGCTGGCTTTTATGTTTTATTCTTAGCTGGATTAAGTTGGAAAATATTGGCTGGAGGCGCAGTTTCAGTGGCCGTCATGGCCCCTATTTTTTGGTCGATGCTACACGACTATCAGCGCAGAAGAATTGAGATTTTGTTCGACCCTTATCAAGACCCATTAGGCGCTGGGTACCACACCATTCAGGCTAGTATTGCATTAGGCTCAGGTGGTTTAGCCGGTAAAGGTTGGATGGAAGGAACACAATCACAACTTGATTTCTTACCAGAACGCACGACGGACTTTATTTTTGCGGTGTTTGGTGAGGAGTTTGGATTTTTGGGTAACGTCTTGTTACTGATTTTGTTCATGCTACTTATTGGCCGTGGATTAGTGATTTCGTCACAAGCTCAAAATACGTTTACGCGTTTATTGGCGGGCAGTATTACGCTGACATTTTTTACCTATGTGTTCGTCAATATTGGCATGGTAAGCGGAATATTGCCTGTCGTCGGTGTGCCCTTGCCTTTTGTCAGTTATGGCGGCACTTCTTTGGTCACGATATTATTGGGCTTTGGTATTCTAATGAGTATTCATACGCATAAAACATTGATGTCGACATCATGAAATTGATCCATATTTTCATTCCAGCTTTACTTACCTTTTTACTCGTTGCTTGCGGAGGAAGTCCGTCGGTGAAGACGAGCGAGCCAACCAAGCCAACGGAAGTGAGTAAAGCTAAAAAGTCGGGCGGCTATTATTTAGATGATGGCCCAGGCGAAAATCCGCCAGCCAATCTTGAGGCAACACCTGATGCAATTCCCCGCATTGAGCCATTGATGGTGCGCGCTAACAAACCGTATAGTGCTTTAGGTAATTACTATACGCCGATGACCGAATTTCAGCCTTACAAGAAACGCGGTGTAGCCTCTTGGTATGGAAAGCGATATCACGGTCAAAAAACCTCAATAGGGGAGGTCTATGATATGTATGGCATGACGGGTGCGCATCCTATTTTGCCTTTACCCAGTTATGTTCGCGTCACGAATCCAGAAAATCAAAAAACGGTCATTGTGCGCATTAATGACCGCGGCCCATTTCATAGTGATCGACTGATTGATCTATCTTATGCAGCGTCTTATAAGTTAGGACTGTCTGGAAAGGGGAGTGGGATCGTCGATGTTGAAGCCATTGATGCCAGAAAGTATGTGCAAAACACATCGCTTTCGACGCCACCTAATACTGCTGCGGTGGATGACAGCACAAGCGTTAAAATCGAGCCATTAAAAAGCGCAGATGCGCCAGCGGCTAGGAACATTTCTGATGCTGCAGCTAAATCCCTTAACCAAGAGAAGCGCAATCCAATCGCTATGCCAGGAAGCTTTGTCCAAGTAGGGGCGTTTAAGTCATCTGAAAACGCTGAGCTGTTGGCTAGAAAGATAACGGGCGATAACTTAGTTGAAAATATGCCTATCAATAACTGGTACAATCAAGGCATATACCGCGTCCGTATTGGTCCTTACGCTAATAGAGCGATGGCAGAGCTTGCCGCGGAAAAAGTTAAAAAAGCACTAGGCCTTAACACCTACATTATTGATCAACCCTAAATCAAACAGAGAAATGCCCACAAAAGAAACCATGACTTATTTCACCTCATTTTTTGTACTAATCCTAAGTTTATTCGTTGGTAACGCGTATGCAGAAGTTGCTCCAGCCCCAGAATTGGCTGTCAAAGCCTATTTGCTTAAAGACTTTAATAGCAATCGTGTGCTTGCCGAACAGCAGAGTCAAAGCCGTGTTGAGCCCGCTTCACTGACTAAGTTGATGACGGCCTATCTTTCATTCAAAGCCCTAAAAAATGGTCAGTTGCAACTCGATCAAACGCTACCAATTTCTGAAAAAGCCTGGCGTATTGAAGGGTCGAAGATGTTCGTCGACACCACCATGACAGTGACGGTGGATGAGCTATTGCATGGCATGATTATTCAGTCTGGAAATGACGCATCAATCGCGTTGGCTGAAGGTATCGGCGGAACTGAAGCCGCGTTTGCAACAAAAATGAACCAAGAGGCTGCGCGCCTTGGCATGAAGAACACCCATTTTATGAATGCGACGGGTTTGCCAGATGCGCAACATTACACAACGGCATACGATCTATCATTGCTCGCAACGGCCCTCATACAAGACTTCCCAGAGCAATATAAACGCCTGTATTCCGTTAAAGAATATACCTACAATAAAATCACGCAACCAAATCGCAATCGCTTATTGTGGCTTGACCCAAATGTGGATGGGATGAAAACTGGCCATACTGAATCAGCTGGTTTTTGTTTAATTTCTTCTGCTAAGCGCGGTGAACATCGTTTAATTTCTGTGGTGCTCGGTGCTGCCAATGACAATGCTCGTGCGACAGAAAGTCAAAAATTATTGAATTACGGGTATCAGTTCTTTGACGCGCATTTAGTCTATAAAGCTGGCGCAACGATTGCGACACAAAAAGTGTGGAAGGGTACTGAGAGCAAGCTTGCTGCGACAACCTTTCAAGATCTCTATGTGACCTTGCCAAAAGGGGATTACGCCAGAGCTAAAGCGAAAGTGATCAGCAAGCAACCTTTAATTGCGCCAGTCGCAAAAGGTCAAGAAATCGGCAGGATACAATTTGTCATCGATGAGAAAGTGGTTGATGAGCAGAAATTGCTTGCCGCAAAAGAGGTGAAAGTCGCTGGTATTTTCGGCCGACTTTGGGATAGCTTCATGTTGTTGTTTGCATAAAAAAGGATCAGTTTTATGGCAAACCAAAAGCCAGAAATCGATAAAACGGAAGAGACGCTCGTTGAGTTTCCTTGTGACTTTTTAATTAAGGTCATGGGTGAGACGCATGATGATTTTGCCGCGACCATGGTAAAAATCATTCAAGCGCACGCACCTTCCTTTGATGCTTCAAAGGTAGACATGCGTGCGAGTAGTGGCGGCCGTTTCATCAGCTTGAGCTGCAATGTCTATGTCACTTCTAAAATGCAACTAGACAGTATTTATCGTGCGCTTTCCGAACATCCGCAAGTGAAGTACGTCGTGTAATTTGAGTCAAAAGCATTGAGTTCAAATATTGTTATTCGTCATTTAGGGCGTACTGAGTTTGAAAACACTTGGCGCGCCATGCAAGATTTCACCACAAATAGAGCCGCTGAAACGCCAGATGAAATCTGGCTCACCGAACACTCCCCGGTTTATACCTTAGGGTTAAATCGCAAGAATGTTCGCATGCCTTCCCGCGATGATATTCCCGTTGTGAATACGGATAGAGGCGGAAAAATTACCTTTCATGGGCCCGGCCAAATCATCATTTATTTCTTGATCGACCTTAAACGCAAAGGCATTAACATCCGCCAGCTAGTCAGCGCTATGGAAAACGCTGTGATCGCACTTCTGAAGGAATCAAATGTCGATGCTGCTGCTAAAGCCGATGCGCCAGGCGTTTATGTTCAAGAGAAAAAGATTGCATCGCTTGGTTTGCGTTTAAAAAAAGAATGTTGTTATCACGGTTTATCTCTCAATGTAGATATGGATTTGTCACCGTTTAACGCGATCGATCCATGCGGCTATCAAGGCTTAGAAGTCACGCAGTTAAAATCCTTAGGGGTCGATTTAACGCAAACAGAAGCCGCCACAAAACTGCTAAAATACCTGATTAAAGAATTAGGCTATTCCATTTCAATATGACCGAACAAGCGAACAAATCTGCTGAATTAAAACGCCCAAGTAAAATTGCGGGTGTCAAAGAAACCAGCGAGCAAAAAACTGCACGCATTCCAATTAAAATTGTGCCGCAAGCACCGATGCGTAAGCCCGAATGGATACGGATGAAAGTGCCAGATAGCGCGCGCTTTCAAGAAATCAAACAAGTTCTTCGTGAAAACAAACTACACACAGTGTGTGAAGAAGCCTCTTGCCCTAACATTGGCGAATGCTTTAGTGGCGGGACAGCGACCTTTATGATTTTGGGTGATATTTGCACCCGCCGTTGCCCATTCTGCGATGTGTCACATGGCAAACCACTAGCACCTGATGTGAATGAGCCAATCAACCTAGCTCGTACCATTGCTCAAATGCATTTGCGTTACGTGGTGATTACCAGCGTAGATAGAGATGACTTGATGGATGGCGGTGCACAGCACTTTGTTGACTGTATTCAAGCAGTGCGCGAGCAGTCGCCAGAAATTAAAATTGAAGTGCTCGTCCCAGATTTTCGCGGGCGCTTAGAAACGGCAGTTGAGATTCTTAAAATCGCTCCGCCCGATGTCATGAACCATAATCTAGAAACTGTGCCGCGCCTTTATAAAGAAGCGCGTCCAGGTGCCGATTATCAAAACTCACTCAATCTCCTTAAAGTTTTTGGTGAGTTACACCCAAATGTGCCCACTAAATCAGGCCTCATGTTGGGCTTAGGCGAAACGGACGAAGAGATTTTAGAAGTCATGCAGGATTTACGAAACCATGGTGTCACGATCCTAACTTTAGGACAGTATTTACAGCCTAGTCAGCACCACTTGCCGGTGGTGCGGTTTGTGACCCCTGAGCGCTTCGCAGAGTTTGAGCAACAAGCGCTTGCAATGGGTTTTACCAAAGCAGCCTGTGGCCCAATGGTGAGAAGTTCGTACCATGCAGACACGCAGGCTGGCATTTAATTTAACCGGTTGTAAGCAGATATAAGTAAATGAAAATATTCAATGACGATCATCTTTCGATCGTCAGTAGGTCTTAAGCGGATTAAGTAGTGTGATAGTCGTCTGAAGCGCCGTTCGCCATATGTGACGATTGCACATATGTTTACTTCTCAAAATATATTGGCAAAATTATCGGCATAAATATTTGTTTAATTCCAAATAAATCTATATTATATAAGTAATTATATCGGCAAAATTATCGGCAAATGTCCTATATCTTTCCCAAAAATGCAACCCAAATGGAGCCCCTCATTTTTGAGGAGGGTGAGGATTTTTTTGCAAAGTGTTATGCATTAGATCGTGACTCAGCCATGCTCTCTGCACTCATTCATCCAACGACGGCAAAAGAAGTGTCGTTGTTAGTGAGTAGCATGAATTGTTATTACTCTAATTTGATTGAGGGGCATAACACCAAGCCAGTTGATATTGAGCGCGCCATGGCAGGTGATTACGCTAGCACCGCTGAAAAGCGCATACTGCAGATAGAAGCTAAAGCGCATATTGATGCTGAGCGTTTGTTGCTAGATTGTCCTGTGCCGGATGATGCGCTTTTTTCACAAGAATTTATTGCCTCAATTCACCGTGAGTTCTATTCAAGATTGCCAGAGGATTTGCATGTTTCTGTGTCAAGTGACGGCGGCAAACAAGAGCGGGTGTTGCCTGGTCAATTAAGGACATCAGAAGTGCAGGTAGGTATCCATTACCCACCTCAATACACTGCTTTGCCTGAATTCCTGAGGCGTTTTCAGTCAGCCTATATGGAAGCTTGGCGTCACCGGAAATTGCCTTTTCAGCGATTATCGTTGGTAGCTTGTTCGCACCATCGTTTGTTATGGATTCATCCTTTTTTAGATGGGAATGGACGAGCGGCAAGATTGTTTGCCGTGCTGGTGATGAAGGCGGCGGGAATTGAGGGCATTGGGTTGTGGTCTCCTTCCAGAGGATTGGCTAGGCGTGTGGATGAGTATAAGGCGTTGCTTCAGGATGCAGATAGCTTACGTAGAGGTGATTTTGATGGTCGCGGTAATTTGTCGCTGTCTGCTTTGCAGGCGTTTGCCGAGTTTTATGTGGATGTCTGTTTAGATCAAGTGCAATTTATGACGGAAATGTTTGAGTTAGATAAGTTAGTGAAACGCGTAGAAAACTTTTTTTCGATTATCTCAGCCACAG
This sequence comes from Candidatus Methylopumilus turicensis, assembly GCF_000953015.1. NCBI lineage: Bacteria > Pseudomonadati > Pseudomonadota > Betaproteobacteria > Nitrosomonadales > Methylophilaceae > Candidatus Methylopumilus > Candidatus Methylopumilus turicensis. The sequence goes on along the minus strand of NZ_LN794158.1, from coordinate 1,685,566 downwards.
CGCCAATCAAAAAAGAAGCTTATCGATTAGTGGTTGAAGCGATTGTTCGCGGTGAGTTTTCTCGGGGTGAGGCCGCTAGAATTACTGGTTTGGGTGAACGTGTCGCTCGTGATGTCCTTGGTGATTTGATTAAGAGAGGCTTTTTAAAGTCTGATTCTCTTAAGGGCCAAGTTCGCGTTGGCTTCCCGACGATTGCAACGGGATATTACTTTCCCAATCTTTTTCCTGCTGGCTCTTTGTCTGAGCTGACAGTTTAGTGCGCTTAGAACGATGCTAACGATTTTATAGTGTTAATCATTGATTGATGATTGATTTAACCATGGTTTTTGAAAATACGTTTGGATATTAAAATGAATAAATTACGTTGGGGAATTTTAGGTGCGGCGCGGGTAAATGAACGTTTGCTTCCTGCTATCGTACATGCGAGCAATTCAGAACTTGTTGCGATTGCGAGTCGTCGTGCAGGTGCGGCGGCCGAAACGCTGGCGAAATATGCGCCGCAGTTGCAGGGCGTAAAAACATACGATGCGCTCGAAGACCTGCTGGGCGATCCTAACGTTCAAGCCGTTTATATTCCGCTTGCTAACCATGAACATGCCGAATGGGCATTAAAGGCGATTGCGGCTGGCAAGCATGTACTGATCGAAAAGCCCATGGCGATTAAGGTTGCAGATATTGAGGCGATAGAAGCGGCGGCGCTAAAGCATGATGTCAAAGTAATGGAAGGGTTTATGTATCGCTTTCATCCTCAGCATCAGCGGGTTAAAGAGATTGTGGGGTCAGGCCTGATTGGCGAAGTGATGTTTGCGAAAGCGAGTTATTCCTTCATGATGCGCGAAGCGCGTATGTATCGATTAGCCAATGATGCGAACAATGGCGGTGGTGCAATGTGGGACATCGGTCCATACGCGATTCATACTTTACGACATTGCTTTGATACCGCGCCAATCAGTGTGATGGCGACGGCAAAATACGCTAAAACAGGGGCTGATATTTCAACAAGTGGTCTCATCGATTTTGGTGATGGCAAGCGTGGTCATTTTGATACGAGTTTTGAGTGTAGTCGCCAGTCTGAATATACGATCGTTGGTACAAAGGGAAGTATTAAGTGTCATACCGTTTGGCAGTTGCCAGGCTCGAATGATTTACCTGTTGTGAGTTGGTGGACGGAGGATGGCCGCAAGGGTGAGGGCGTTTATTTAGCGAGTAATCATTTCGATCTCGAGATAGAGCACTTTAGCGATTGCGTCCTCAATGACAAACCAACGTTGTTAAACTTTGATGACGCCAAGAATAACTGCGCAACAATTGTAGCGACGCTTGAGTCTGCCGCATCAGGAAAATTGGTGAAAATTTAATGAGCAATTCGTGTGTGTTTTGTCATTCAGTGGGCGGTGAGCTACTTTGGCAGGATGATTTGTGCCGAGTTGTTCTAGTGGATGATCCACATTATGTTGGGTTTTGCCGTGTGATTTTGAACAAGCACATTAAAGAGATGACGGATTTGATTGAAGCCGAACGTATCAAAGTGATGCAGACCACATTCGTGGTTGAGCAAGTTTTACGTGATGTTTTACAGCCAACAAAAATCAACTTGGCTAGTCTTGGCAATAAAACCCCGCACATACATTGGCACGTCATTCCACGATTTGAAACCGATGCACATTTTCCTGAAACGGTTTGGAGTAAAGAAGTGCGCCAAGTTGAAAAGCCCAATATTCAAGATTTGGCGCTGACGCTTCAAGCGAAATTGGCAGAGGCCTTGCGCTAATTAAACCACTTGCAGGCGTTCGACTAATTTACCTTGTTGTAAATGTTCACTGATAATCTCGTCGATATCTTCCAAATCGACGAAGGTGTACCAAATAGCTTCAGGGTAAATCACCATTAAAGGCCCTTCTCCACACCTATCCAAGCAACCGGCTCGGTTGACTCTAGTTTTGCCTTGACCATTCAAATTTAGTTTTTTGACTTGCGCTTTCATATGGTCAAAAGCAGCTTCTGCACCATGGTCTGTGCAGCAAGCTGAGCTATCTTCGCGTTGGTTTAGACAGAAAAAAACGTGGTGTTGATAATGCGTGTTCATCTATATTCCTATCCTGTTTTATTCTGAAGCTTTGGTTGCCAAGCTATCTTCTTTAGTAAAAATCCAAGTTCTCGTAATGTCTAAAACATCAACTTCCTTGCGTAAATCCTCTGGAAAAGCAGCATAAGGTGAGCCCATTTCAACGATACGTTTTGCGGCATTATCTAATACTGGATAACCTGAACTGCGTTTAATTTCTACCTTCTCGACTTCGCCACTGGATTTAATATAAACGGTCAGTTGCAATTGCCCATAGATTTTTTGATCTTTGGCGGCCTCTGGATAATTTACATTGCCGATACGTTCTACTTTTTGGCGCCAAGACTCCACATATGCAGCAAAGCGATACTCTTGAGCGCGCGCGCCGATGGATTTACGTTTGGGACGTTTTTGATAATCATCTTGTTGCTTGTTAATTTGTGCTTCTAGCCTTGCCATTTCCAAACTTGCATTCACTAAGTCAGTGGCATTGAGTGCTTTTATGGCTGAGTCTTGCGTCCCTGTTTGGGGATTGGTTGGCCGCGACTTCTGAGTGGGGTTCGTTTCAATCGCGTGTGCTGCTTCAAGTTGACTCATTAATGCTTTTGCTTGTTTATCAAGTTCAGCGAGTCGTTCTGCTTTGCGATTAGCCTCGGCTTCGGCTTGCGCTAAACTTTTCTCAAGGGCCTTGGAGCGATGTTCAACTGTCGCATCGCTTGGTTTGTTTTTTTGCCAAGGCAGTGCTGATTTTAGTGCGCGGTTCTCTGATGTATTTCCGCCACCATCTAGATTTGCTTGCGCTAGCGCGTCTGCTTTCTTCGGTCTTTTATGATGTTTGCTGTTCACCAAGACTACATCTAATACAGATATTTGGTTTTTAAAAAATTGTAGTGCAGGGGGCTGAAATTTGACGAAAATGATGACTAGTAGATGAAGAGAGGCTGAGATTAATAAAGCTAGGGTAAAGAAGTCTAGCTTTTTAAGTCTACCTAACAACATACGTGAGGGTGTTGGTCAATGCTACTGTGCAAGCAGTGTGAGAAGCTTTTGATGAATGCCACCAAACCCGCCATTACTCATCACTAAAATTTGATCGCCACTTTTCGCTTCCGAAACAATTGCTGCAACTAGCGTATCCATGTTGTCAAAAACTTTCGCCTTGTTGCCCATCGGCGCAAGCGCTTCGCTCGCATCCCAGCCTAAATTTGCGCCATAACAAAACACTAAATCTGCCTCTACTAAGCTTGCAGGGAGTGCTTGTTTCATGACGCCAAGTTTCATGGTGTTAGAGCGTGGTTCGAGTACTGCTAAAATTCTTGATTTCCCCACTTTTGCGCGTAAGCCAGCCACGGTAGTGGTAATTGCCGTTGGATGGTGTGCAAAGTCGTCGTATACGCTTACGCCTTGTTCGACCCCCCGAAGTTCCATACGGCGCTTCACATTTTGGAACAAGCCTAGTGCCTCAATACCAACTTCTACAGAAACACCAACGTGACGAGCCGCCGCAAGCGCGGCCAATGCATTCATGCGATTGTGCTCGCCAAGTAACTCCCATTCAACACGGCCAACCACTTTCCCGTTAAGCATGACATCAAAGCTTCCATTCGGGTCAGCTTCGCCACCTTGCCAGCCATCAGCCGAGCCAAAATGTTCAACGCGTGTCCAACAGCCACGGTCAATCACGCGCTCCAAACTCTCCTCTTTGCCATTCGCAACCACTAGGCCTTGTTGCGGAACAGTTCTGACTAAATGGTGAAATTGCGTTTCAATGGCATGCAAATCAGCAAAAATATCTGCATGGTCAAACTCAAGATTATTCAGGATGGCTGTGCGCGGACCGTAATGCACAAATTTTGAACGCTTATCAAAAAATGCTGTGTCGTATTCGTCAGCTTCAATCACGAAAAAAGGTGATGTGCTTTTAACATCTTGTTTTGGCTTTTGTGGCAAACGTGCAGAAACTGAAAAGTTTTGTGGAACACCGCCAATCAGAAAGCCCGGCGCTAAGCCTGCGTGCTCTAAAATCCATGCGAGCATGGATGAAGTCGTTGTTTTGCCATGCGTACCAGCGACAGCCAATACCCATTTGCTAGGTTCGCCTTGTGGATGCAAGATATTTTCAGCGAGCCACTGTGGCCCTGAAATATAAGGTAATCCTTTGTTAAGGATTTCTTCCATTAATGGATTACCACGTGACACGACGTTGCCGATCACATACACATCAGGCTTCAAATCTGTTTGGCTTGGATCAAAACCTTCAATCAGTTTGATCCCTTGCGCTTCAAGCTGCGTGCTCATTGGAGGGTAAACATTGGCATCGCAACCTGTCACAGTATGGCCAGCATCTTTTGCCAATACCGCAACGCCACCCATAAAAGTGCCGCAAATACCGAGAATATGAATATGCATTATGTCTTTATCCTAACTTTTAGCCTAAATTAGGGGCGAGCCAGCGTGCCAATTCTTCTTTATTCATGCCACGTCTTTTAGCTAACTCGGTGAGTTGATCTTCACCAATTTTATCCACACTAAAGTACTTGGCTTCAGGGTGTGCAAAATAATAACCAGAAACTGCTGCAGCTGGGTTCATTGCGTAAGCGTCGGTCAGTGACATGCCAATTTCTGTCGCTTGCATCACTTTAAACATGTCGGCTTTGACGGTATGGTCGGGACAAGCGGGATAGCCGGGTGCTGGTCTAATGCCTTGATACTCTTCTTTAATCAAAGCTTCGCAACTCAGTTTTTCTTGTGCCGCATATCCCCACAAATCTGTGCGGACACGTTCATGTAGATATTCTGAAAAGGCCTCAGCCAAACGGTCAGCCAATGATTTCAGCATGATGCTATTAAAGTCATCATGAGCATCTTCGAAGCGTTTAAGATGTTTTTCAATACCGAGGCCAGCAGTCACTGCAAACATGCCGATGTAATCTTCAACACCAGACTCTTTGGGTGCGATGAAGTCTGCGAGGCATTGGTTCGGGCGAGGTACGCCATCGATGACTGGTTTTTCTGTTTGTTGGCGCATGCCGTAATAAGTAAATGCAACTTCTTTGCGGCTTTCATCTTTATAGATTTCGATGTCGTCCTCATTCACGCTATTGGCTGGCAATAATGAAAGTACGCCATTCGCTGTGAGCCATCGGCCTTCAATGATTTTCTTGAGCAGCGCTTGGCCGTCGGCAAATAATTTTGTCGCAGTTTCACCCACCATAGGATCTTTAAGAATTGCCGGGTAAGCCCCTGCTAAATCCCAAGTTTGGAAAAAAGGACCCCAATCGATGTATTGGGCAATCGTGGCTAAATCAATATTTTCTAATACACGGCGACCAATAAACTTAGGTTTGACGGGCGCATTATTCCCCGTGAATGCAAGCTTGGTTTTATTTTGACGTGCGTCTTCAATCGACAACATCGGCACGCCTTTTTTGTTGGCGTGTTGATGACGAGCACGTTCGTAGTCTGCATTCAGTTCTGTAATATAAGCGTCGCGTTGTTCTGGCGATACGAGTGATTGCATGACGGCAACGGAACGAGAGGCATCTGGCACATACACCACGGGCCCATCATAATGCGGTGCGATTTTTACCGCGGTATGGGCGCGTGATGTCGTTGCGCCACCAATTAAGAGTGGTGTTTTAAGTCCGCGGAAATAAGGATCACGTTGCATTTCGCGGGCAACATGCGCCATTTCTTCAAGTGATGGGGTAATCAAGCCAGATAAGCCAATGATGTCTGCATTTTCAGCTTTAGCTAAGGCTAAGATTTCTGAACATGGCACCATTACGCCCATGTTCACGACTTCGAAGTTATTGCATTGTAAAACCACGGAAACGATGTTTTTGCCGATGTCATGCACGTCACCTTTGACGGTTGCAATGACCATTTTGCCTTTTGGTTTTGCGGCGACGCCTGTGCGTTTTTCTTCTAAAAGTTTCTCTTCCTCAATGAAAGGAATGAGGTGCGCAACTGCTTGTTTCATAACGCGGGCTGACTTCACTACTTGGGGTAAGAACATTTTGCCTTGCCCGAACAAATCTCCCACGATGTTCATGCCATCCATGAGTGGGCCTTCAATCACATGAATGGGTCGGCCGCCGTTTTGTAACGCTTCAACACGCGCTTCTTCTGTATCTTCATTAATGAATTCAGTGATGCCATGAATGAGAGCGTGGGCTAAACGTTTTTGAACGCTGACAGGATTTTCTGGCGTACCACGCCACTCAAGTGTCGCGGCTTCTTTTTTGCCACCAGCAGTCAGTGTGCCCGCCATTTCAATCATTCGTTCTGTTGCATCTGGGCGACGGTTGAGCACGACATCTTCTACGCACTCACGCAAGGCTTCTGGCAAGTCATCATAGATACCAATCATGCCCGCATTGACGATGCCCATCGTCATGCCGGCTTTAATCGCATGATATAGAAACACGGTATGAATCGCTTCGCGGGCGGGCTCGTTACCACGGAAGCTAAAGCTTACGTTTGACACCCCGCCAGAAATTTTGGCATGCGGTAGATTTTCTTTAATCCAGCGCGTGGCATTGATGAAATCGACGGCGAAGTTGTTGTGTTCTTCGATGCCGGTTGCAATCGCAAAAATGTTTGGGTCAAAAATAATGTCTTCAGCAGGGAAGCCAACTTTATCGACGAGTAAGTCATAAGCGCGTTTGCAAATTTCAATTTTGCGCTCAAACGTGTCCGCTTGGCCTTTTTCATCAAAGGCCATCACAATAATTGCTGCGCCATAGCGCATGCATAATCTGGCTTGGCGTAAGAACTCTTCCTCGCCCTCTTTCATCGAGATTGAATTAACGATCGATTTGCCTTGCACACATTTGAGGCCGGCCTCAATGACGTCCCACTTCGATGAGTCGATCATAATCGGCACACGTGCAATATCAGGTTCTGACGCGACCAAGTTCAAGAAGTGAGACATGGCCTTGATGGCATCTAACATGCCTTCATCCATGTTGATGTCGATGATTTGTGCGCCGTTTTCAACTTGTTGGCGTGCCACATGAAGTGCTTCTTCAAACTGCTCGTTCAAAATCATGCGAGCAAAAGCTTTTGAGCCAGTGACATTAGTTCGCTCACCGACGTTTACAAAGAGTGAATTGTCGTCAATGAAGAACGGCTCAAGCCCAGAAAGTTTAGTCGTCTTTTCAACAGTTGGAATTTGCCGTGGTGCAATTGTTTTTAGCGTGTCAGCAATCGCTTTGATGTGGGGCGGTGTTGTACCGCAACAGCCGCCAGCAATATTGATAAAGCCGTTTTCAGCAAACTCTTTTAGTAAGGCTGAAGTGTCGGCAGGTTTTTCATCAAACCCTGTGTCTGACATTGGATTCGGCAAACCTGCATTCGGGTAAATACAAACAAAAGTATCAGCGATTTTTGAAAGCTCTTGTGCATACGGGCGCATCAAGGCGGCGCCAAGCGCACAATTCAAGCCGATAGTCAGTGGTTTTGCGTGGCGAACCGAGTGCCAAAAAGCGGGCACGGTTTGACCAGATAAAATACGACCAGAAGCATCGGTGACCGTCCCGGAAATCATTAGCGGTAGACGTTTCCCGCTTTCTTCGAAGAAAGTCTCAATCGCAAATAATGCGGCTTTACAGTTAAGCGTATCAAAGATGGTTTCCACCATCAAAATATCTACGCCACCCTCAACCAAAGCGCGTGTTTGCTCAAGATAAGCGGCAACTAGTTGATCAAAAGTCACATTGCGTGCAGCGGGATCGTTGACGTCTGGGGAAATCGAAGCCGTTTTGGGTGTTGGGCCTAAAGCGCCTGCGACAAATCTTGGCTTGTCAGGGGTGCTGTATTTGTCTCGTGCGGCAAGGGCTAGCTTGGCAGAAGCCAAATTCATTTCGTAAGCCAAGTGGGCCATGTGGTAATCGTCTTGCGCCACAGTGGTTGCCCCAAAAGTATTGGTTTCAACAATGTCTGCGCCAGCCGCGAAATATTGTTCGTGGATCTCTTGAATGACGTGAGGTTGTGTAAGACTTAATAGCTCGTTGTTGCCCTTTACAAACAGCTCACGCGTGGTTTCTGTTGGGGCTGGATTATGGTTTGCGCCACAACCGCAAGAGGAGCCTTTATTGCAGAATTCCGCGCCAGCCGGGCCTTTAAAATCTTTGAATCGACCGTTCTCTCCGCCGCGGTAGTCTGCTTCGTTAAGCTTGTATTGCTGAATCATCGTGCCCATCGCACCATCTAAGATGAGAATGCGTTTGGCTAATAGATCTCGCAGGATTTGTTCGGTAGGGGAAAACAGTGTCATGTAAAAAGTCTCAAATGCTTGTTTTAGCTTGCCTTGTATAGCTCGCTATTATAAAGCAGGCAGCGCAATTCGCTAAATGTTAAGTGTGACGATTTACGTGTTTTTTATAGACTCATAACGGCGATATTGCACCGCTTCGGCAATATGTGCGGGCTTGATTTGCACTGACCCAGCCAAGTCTGCAATTGTTCGTGCGACCTTGAGGATACGGTGATAAGCGCGTGCAGATAAATTAAGTTTATGAATGGCTTGTTTTAGGAGGCTAATGCCTGCGTCGTCAGCTTGGCAAAATGCATCAATTTCTTTGCTGCCTAGCAAGCAATTGGCTTTGCCTTGACGGACGAGTTGAATGTTGCGTGCTTGGTCAACACGTTGGCGAATTAATTCGCTGAGGTCGCCATTGGCCGCCCCTAACAGTTCGTCTTCTTTAAGGGCAGGCACTTCGATGTGCATGTCGATGCGGTCCAACAAAGGGCCAGAAATCTTACCGCGATACCGTGAAATTTGGTCTGGAGTACAACGACATTTATTATTGTGATGCCCTAAGTAGCCGCATGGGCATGGGTTCATGGCAGCAATTAATTGAAATCGCGCAGGAAAATCTGCTTGCCGCGCGGCACGTGAAATCGTGATGTGCCCAGATTCTAATGGCTCGCGTAAGACCTCTAAAACTTTTCTATCAAACTCTGGCAGCTCATCCAAAAATAATACGCCGTGATGCGCTAAAGAAATTTCACCCGGGCGAGGTATCCCACCGCCGCCAACCAAGGCGACACCAGAGGCTGTGTGATGGGGTGCGCGAAAGGGTCTTTTTCCCCAGTTTTCAGCTTTGTAATGATTGTTGAGGGATTGGATTGCAGCTGACTCCAAAGCCTCTGCCTCCGACATACTAGGCAAAATACTGGGGAATCTTGATGCGAGCATTGATTTTCCCGTGCCAGGCGGACCTGCCATGAGAATGCTGTGCCCACCTGCCGCGGCAATCTCTAATGCCCGTTTAGGTAAATTTTGGCCTTTCACTTCATTAAAGTCTTGGTATTCTATTTTGGTGGGGCTGGTTAGGTTTTCATAAGGCGTGATTTGCGTGTGCCCACTCAGGTGCGCGCATACCTCAAGCAATGAATTTGCAGGCAATATTTCAATATTTTTGACTAGGCCAGCCTCAAGTGCGCTCTCTTTCGGCAAGATAAATGCTCGGCTATTTTTGTTTTGACTAGCCATGCCCGCAGTCATTGCAAGCGCACCTCGAATAGGTCGTAATTCGCCCGTGAGTGCAAGCTCCCCCGCCACTTCGTATTGGTTTAATTTGGCGGAAGGGATTTGTCCGGATGCCGCCAAAATGCCTAAAGCGATGGGTAAGTCATAGCGCCCACTTTCTTTCGGTAAATCGGCAGGGGCTAGGTTAACCGTGATGCGGCGGGCAGGGAATTCAAACCGTGCGGTCTGCAAAGCAGCGCGGACGCGATCTTTGCTCTCTTTCACTTCGGCTTCGGGCAAGCCAACAATCGTAAAGCTAGGCAGGCCATTTGCCAAATGCACCTCAACGACGACTTCTGGTGCATCCATGCCCGTGAGCGCGCGGCTATATAAAACGGCCAAACTCATCTAAACAGTTTACTTCTGCGCTTGCTCTAGCGCGCTTAATTGTTTTTCAAGGGCATCAAGCTTTTCTCGCGTTTTTCTAAGCACTTCCGTTTGCACATCAAATTCTTCGCGCGAGACAAGCGCCAATTTGGTGAATGCGCTCTGAAGTAGTGCATGAATATTCTTTTCTAAATCACCTGCTGGAGATTTGGATAGTGTTTCGCGTAGTTTTGAAGAGAGATCCTCAACGAATTGCATGTTCATTTTTTTGTACCTTTCCATTCAGAAATTAAATTCTATCAGCTTTTTATAAAAATAAACAAAATCATTAAGTTATCAATTAATCTTTTTGTGAATCTACGCCTATATTACTTTTGGTTGATGGCAATAAGGACTCCGCTGACCAGTCTATTTTCAATAGTTGGCACAGCCATTGCTTAAGTATTACTGAAATTCACTTTCGTAATACTTAATTTAGGAGCGTTGCCATGTTCTCTGTTAATTGTCATAGCTTTAAAAAAGCCGTTTTAGGCATTTCGTTGCCACTTGCTTTAATGCTTTCGAGCGTCGGTCAAGCTGCACCATTGAAGATAGGTTATAGCGATTGGCCAGGCTGGGTCGCTTGGCAGGTAGCCATTGAAAAGGGCTGGTTTAAAGAGGCGGGTGTGGATGTGAAGTTTGATTGGTTTGATTACTCCGCCTCAATGGATGCCTTCACCGCAGGCAAGATTGATGGGGTGACTTTGACAAATGGTGATGCATTGGTGACGGGTGCAAGTGGCGCAAAAAACGTGATGATTCTTGTGACAGATTATTCAAATGGTAATGACATGATTGTTGCTAAACCAGGCATTAAGAGTTTGAAAGATCTGAAAGGTAAAAAAATAGGATTGGAAACGGGTTTTGTTGAACATTTATTGTTGTTAAACGGCTTAGAAAAAGCCGGCTTGAAAGAGTCAGACGTCACTATTGTGAACACCAAAACAAACGAAACACCTCAGGCATTGGCATCAGGCGATTTAGCGGCCATTGGTGCATGGCAACCTAACTCGGGTGAAGCGATGAAGCGCGTCCCGGGAGCTAAGCCAATCTATACATCTGCAGATGAGCCTGGTTTGGTTTATGACGTATTGACAGTCAGTCCAGCAAGTTTGGCGGCACGTCATGCGGATTGGGAAAAGGTGGTGAAGGTTTGGGGCCGGGTTGTGACATACATCAATGACCCAAAAACACAGCCTGATGCCGTGAAGATTATGTCGGCGCGTGTTGGTCTTAAGCCAGAAGCTTATTTGCCTTTGTTAAAAGGGACGCATTTATTGAGTTTAGAAGAAGGCAAAAAGGTATTTGTAAAGGCCGATGGGTTTAAGTCGCTTTATGGTTCCAGCAAGATTGCGGATGACTTTAATGTGAAGTACGCGGTGTATAAAAAACCAAGTGACTTAAACAAAGCCATTGATCCATCTCTTGAAAAATAATTAAGCATCAATCACTGAGTATTAAGGAATAACAGCATGCGTCTATCTTCATGGTTTGTCGTACGTCAGGAGCTGTCGCCACGTAAGCGATCACTCTTGGGGATAGGCTCATTTCTGTTGCCTTTGTTGATCTGGTGTGCAGTCAGTTATCTCCCGAGTGTTTGGCATCCTATGGTGTTGATTAGTGAGCCTGGTTCGGTTGATTATTTTCAAGTGGATATGCTGGTGGAAAAGCAGGTTTTTAAACAAGAACTCACGGACGCAGCCTCTGCAAATAAAGCTTTGCCCGTGGGTCAGCCATCGAATCCAGTGTACCTCCCTGCGCCGCATGAGGTAGCACAAGCGCTTTATACCAGTTTTATCACACCACCTGCCCAGAAGGATGGCTTGTGGCTGCATCAAAGTTTATGGCAAAGCATTCAAGTCATTTTCTGGGGATTTTTAATCTCCTCCTTGATTGGTGTGCCTTTAGGTGTTTTATGCGGCACTTACACCGCGATTTCGAGGTTGTTTGAGCCGTTTATTGAGTTCTTTCGCTACTTGCCCGCACCGGCTTTTGGGGCACTTGCGGTAGCTATTTTAGGGATTTACGGTGGCCCTAAGATCGCTGTGATTGTGATTGGCACGCTATTCCAGCAAGTCCTGATTATTGCGAATACGACGCGTAAATTAGATTACGCATTGATTGAAGCCGCCATGACCTTGGGCACTAACAAACTGAAATTGTTACGGCATGTCATTTTGCCTGGCGTTATGCCCGAGCTTTATCGTGATCAGCGCATTCTATTGGGTTGGGCTTGGACCTATTTGATTGTGGCTGAATTAATTGGCACCTCATCTGGCATCACATGGTTTATTACCCAACAGGCTCGCTACGAGCACTTCGAAAATGTTTACGCCGCCATCTTCATGATTGGATTAATTGGATTAGGTAGCGACTTGTTTTTAGCATGGTTAGGCAAAGGCTTATTCCCTTGGGATAAGTCAGGAAATAAGGCTTAAAGGAAAAGTATGGAAAACAAACTAGATAAATTGCCGAGCTACTTAAGTCAATCACCAGAGGTCAAAGCACGTTTTCAAAAACTAAAACAACGTGATGTTATTTTAGAAGTGAAGGGTCTGGGCAAGATTTATAAAACAGCTAAGGGCGAGGTCACGGCGCTGAAGGATGTGAATTTCAAAACACACAGACGTGAGTTTGTTTGCGTGATTGGGCCCTCTGGCTGTGGAAAGTCATCACTCATTCGTATTTTGGCGGGCTTGGAATCTTACAGTTCCGGTGAGGTATTGTTAGATGGCAAGCCCGTTACAGGTCCTGGTCGAGATCGTGGCATGGTGTTTCAGGGGTATACATTATTTCCCTGGCGCACCGTGAGAAAAAACGTCATGTTCGGCTTAGAGATGAACAATATCACTGGTGAAGAGGCTGCGAATGAAGCGGACTTATGGTTGGAGTTGTTGGGCTTAGAGAAGTTTGCCAATGCTTATCCGCATGAGCTTTCTGGCGGGATGAAACAGCGCGTAGCGATTGCGCGGGCTTTGGTAAATCAGCCGCGCATTTTACTGATGGATGAACCGTTTGGTGCGTTGGATGCACAGTCTCGCGCCAAGATGCAGGCGCACTTATTGGATATCTGGCGCAACATCGATATTACTATTTTGTTTATTACGCATGATTTAGATGAAGCCATTTATCTTGCAGATCGCATTTTAGTGCTTAAAGCCAATCCAGGCGGCGTTCAAGAACTCATCGAAGTGCCTGTTCCACGGCCACGAAGCCCGGATCAATTTAGTAGCCCAGAATTCCTTGCAACAAAGGCCCGGCTAGAAGCGTTAATTCATCCTCCAGAGCCTGTCATTGAAGTGGATCCGCTTGAGGCCCATGTTGAGCCCCGCATGATCCGTTTTGTGAACGTAGCCGATCGTGTGGAATAAATCATGCAACTCTCTAGACAAATATCTTTAGTGAAGCCACTTCGTCATCCAGTGAATCGCATCAGCATTTCTTTACCTGATGAGTTACAAGTGGCTTTGGATGGCATGGTAAACGAGCGAGGTTATGAAAGTCGCTCACAAGCTATTAATGACATGTTAAGACAACAGCTGATTGAGCATAAACGACAAACCAGTGATGAGTTGTTAGTAGGGACGATTACGATTTTGTATGACAACGGCACACGGGGATTACAAGAAAAAATAGCGGATTTGCAATATCACCATTTAGATGAGGTGATTAGCTCCTTGCATGTCAATTTAGTGGGCAAACAAACAATGGAAGTAATGTTGGTACAAGGGCCTGCGTCTAGAGTACAAACCATTGCGGATGAGGTGATTACGCTCAGAGGCGTCATCACCGGTAAGTTGCAGTTGTTGGCCGCGCTAATGCCGCCAATTCATAGTTAATTAATAGGAATTTTAATGATGAAATCTCTTCAATCTGACCAAATTTTATGGCAAGAAACAGTACCTGGCGGTTGCCATTGGTCTGGCTTAATGCGCCGAGGCAGTGCGTTGCGCTTTACCGATTTAGAAGGGGGTGCAAACGTCGCGTTGTTGATGTTTAACGCAGAAGACAAGCTCGAGCGTTACAACATGTCTGATACCCTAAAAGCTCAGCACACGGCGTTTTTCACCACCGGCAATGTCTGCTATTCAGATATGGGCCGAGTGATGGCTTCGATTATTGAAGATGGGGTAGGTTGGCATGATGCGATGTGCGGACTTTCTGATGCAGCACTCATTGAGCAAAAGTATGGCAAAACCCATTATCAAGAGCAGCGTAACGAGATGTACCGCAATGCCAAAGATGGCGTATTAGTGGAAATGGGTAAGCATGGCTTGGGCAAGCGTGACCTGATGCCCAACTTGAATTTATTTAGCAAAGTGACCGCCAATGACGACGGTGAGTTGAAGTATCAAGTGGCACACAGTAAAGCTGGAGATGCTGTTGATATTCGTTTTGATATGAACGTGTTGGTTGTCCTGTCGACAGCGCCACATCCTTTAGATCCTGCAAACAAATATGCGCCAGCGGATGTATTGCTCACCGCTTGGCATGCGGGGATTGCTGCAGAAGATGATGTTTGTCGTCAGCACTGCGAACAAAACCAACGTGGCTTTATTAACAATACTCGTTATTACGCGAACTAAGGAACCATCATGTCAGCGCTAGTTGAAAGTAAATTAAATCCAGATTTGGCCGTTGTGAATGAGACTTGTAAAGCAGGCGACCCTTGGTCGGGGATTGTGAAAAAGGGTCAGATTTTTCGAATTTTAGATTTGGAGGGCAATCAAGCGGTCGATACGCTGTTTTACAACGCAGACAATCCTGAAGAGCGTTACAGCACCTCAGATACTGTGCAAAGACAAGGAAAGGTCTATTTGTCTACAGGCTCTGTGCTTTACTCCAATGAAGGGCGTGCAATGATGACCATCATTGCCGATACTTGTGGTCGTCATGACACATTGGGTGGTGCTTGCTCTGCTGAAAGCAATACCGTGCGTTATGACTTGGCTAAGCGGCCGATGTACAGTTGCCGTGATAGCTTTATGCATGCCATTCAACACTCCCCATGTGTACACGATCGTGACATGAGTAAGCGTGACATTACTGCCAATATTAATTTCTTTATGAATGTCCCAGTGTCTGAAAATGGCGCACTGACTTTTGCTGATGGTATTTCAGGGCCAGGAAAATATGTAGAAATGCGCGCGGAGATGGATATCTTGGTGCTTATTTCTAACTGTCCGCAGCTCAATAATCCGTGTAATGGATATAACCCAACGCCAGTGCAATTGCTCATCTGGAATTCAAACTAGTCAGCAGGACGACCTGTTGATCAATCTAATAACCGAGACGACTCGCAGCTTGAGAGTTAAAAAATGCTAACTAAAGTTCTGATTGCAAATCGAGGCGACCAGCCAGCAAAAGCTGGCGCAGCGGCTAAGCCAAATTGCCTGTATGTCGAAGACAAAGCAGGCGATTTAGCCGAGGGGGTTCAATATGTTTACTAAGGTTTTAATTGCAAACCGAGGCGAAATCGCCTGCCGTGTGATTCGCACCCTCAAAAAAATGGGCATTCAGTCGGTGGCGATTTATTCTGAAGCAGATGCAAATGCACGTCATGTGTTAGACGCGGATGAGGCTTATTGTGTAGGCCCGGCACCTGCTGCTGACAGCTATTTGAATGCCGACAAGATTTTAGAAATCGCTCAAAAAACTGGCGCGCAAGGCATACATCCTGGCTATGGATTTTTATCAGAAAACGCTAGTTTTGCAGAGCGCTGCGAAGCATTAGGCATTGCATTTATCGGCCCGAGTCCACAACAAATGCGCGACTTTGGTTTAAAGCATACCGCGCGCGCATTGGCAGAACAAAACGGCGTTCCTTTGCTGCCAGGTACTGGCTTATTGTCTGGTGTTGATGAAGCTAAAGTGCAGGCTGAAAACATTGGTTATCCAGTGATGTTAAAAAGTACCGCCGGCGGTGGCGGTATTGGTATGCAATTGATTTGGGGTGCTGATGAGTTAGAAAGTGCATTTGCTTCTGTGCAAAGACTTTCTAGTGCCAACTTTAAAGATACGGGTATTTATTTAGAAAAATATGTGCAAGCTGCTCGCCATATTGAAGTACAGATTTTTGGTAATGGACTCGGAGATGTGATTGCATTAGGTGAGCGAGATTGTTCCGTGCAACGCAGAAATCAGAAGGTGATTGAAGAAACGCCAGCGCCTAATATTACTCAAGAAGTAAGAGATGCACTTGCAGCAACAGCGGTGAAGCTAGGAAAGGCAATTCATTATCGTTCAGCAGGAACGGTGGAGTTTGTGTATGACAAAAGCACCGGCAAATTTTACTTTTTAGAAGTCAATACGCGTTTGCAAGTAGAGCATGGCGTAACAGAGTTGGTAAATGATGTTGATTTGGTTGAATGGATGATTCGTATTGCTGCTGGTGAATCTGACGCTTTTGCTAAGTACCAACATCAGCCTAGCGGTCATGCAATTCAGGTGCGCTTGTATGCGGAAGATGCCAATAAAAATTTCCAACCATCTAGCGGCGTACTCACTGAAGTTAAGTTTTCTCCCAATGCGCGTATCGATACATGGATTGAAACAGGCAGTGACGTTTCGCCATTTTATGATCCTTTGGTGGCCAAAGTTTTGGTTCATGCCAAAGATAGAAGCGCTGCCGTAACATCCATGAAGTCAGTATTAGATGAAACGCGTATTAGCGGCATTGAGACCAATTTAGAGTATTTACGCCAAGTGCTTGCTGATGATGTGTTCCCAGCAGGCGAACAAATTACGCGCTACCTCAATACGTTCAATTATCAGCCACATACCTTGGATGTCCTCGATGGCGGTGTCATGACGACCATACAAGATTATCCAGGGCGGATGGGTTATTGGGCTGTGGGTGTTCCGCCCTCTGGCCCGATGGATCATTTGGCATTTCGTTTCGGTAATAAGCTTGTGGGGAATATTGAAGGCGAAGCGGGTTTAGAAATCACCCTGATTGGCCCTAAGCTTAAATTTAATAAAGCAGCGGTGATTGCGATTACTGGCGCGCCGATTGATGCAACCTTAGACGGTGCCCCGATTGCATTATGGCAATCTCATCATATTCAAGCGGGGAGTGTGCTGAAATTAGGTAAAGTCGAAGCGCATGGTTGCCGAACTTATCTATCTATTCAAGGTGGCTTTGATGTGCCTAATTATTTGGGGAGCAAATCAACGTTCACCTTGGGCCAATTTGGTGGTCATGGTGGAAGGGCTATTCGTGTTGGCGATGTGCTGCCTTTGTCTAAAGAAACAGCAAAATTTATTGCAAAAACATTACCTGTTGAGATGCGTCCGGTTTATACAAGCGAATGGGAAATCGGTGTGTTATATGGCCCACATGGCGCCCCTGATTTCTTTACGGATGACGACATCGCGATGTTCTTCTCAACCGACTGGGAAGTGCACTACAACTCTAATACCACAGGGATTCGTCTGATTGGCCCTAAGCCCACATGGGCGCGGAAGGATGGTGGTGAGGCTGGCCTGCACCCATCGAATATTCACGACAATGCCTATGCAATTGGCACGGTGGACTTCACTGGGGACATGCCTGTGATTTTAGGGCCTGATGGTCCAAGTTTAGGCGGCTTTGTTTGTCCCGCTACCATTGTCCAAGCTGAACTTTGGAAAATGGGCCAGTTAAAGGCGGGCGATAAAATTCGTTTTAAACGATTGACGCAGGATGAGGCAAGGCAGTTAGAGCTTGCTCAACACGCTGAAATTACCACATTAACGCCTGCATCTAACGTTGCTATTAAAGCTTCAACAGCGTTAAGTTTTACGCCAATATTGGGCGAAATCACTGAAACTGAAACCCAAGTAAAAGTGGTTTATCGTCAGGCAGGCGATAAGTATTTGCTCGTTGAATACGGTCCGCTCGTGTTGGATTTGACTCTGAGATTCAGAATTCATGCCTTGATGCAGTGGCTTGAAAAAGAAAATGTGCAGGGCATTCTTAATCTCACGCCAGGCATTCGCTCATTACAAGTGCATTACGATAGTTTGGCGCTTCCTGTTGAGAAGTTACTGACTTTGCTTAAGTCTGCTGAGGCTTTATTGCCAGCCGTTGAGGAAATGGAAGTGCCAACACGTATTGTGCATTTGCCATTGTCATGGGATGACGCAGCGACTAAGTTGGCGATTGAAAAGTACATGCAATCGGTGCGTAAAGATGCGCCTTGGTGCCCAAGCAATATTGAATTTATTCGCCGGATTAACGGACTCGATAGTATTGAGGATGTGAAACAAATCGTTTTTGGCGCGAGCTACTTAACGCTCGGTCTTGGCGATGTGTATTTGGGTGCCCCAGTGGCAACGCCGGTCGACCCTCGTCATCGTTTAGTCACCACTAAATACAATCCAGCACGTACTTGGACACCTGAAAATGCAGTCGGCATTGGTGGTGCTTATATGTGTGTTTATGGAATGGAAGGTCCTGGGGGTTATCAGTTTGTGGGCCGCACGATTCAAATGTGGAATCGTTGGAATCAAACCAAAGACTTCAAAGATGGCAAGCCTTGGTTACTTCGCTTCTTTGACCAAATCCGTTTTTATCCTGTGTCAGAGGCAGAGTTATTGCAAATGCGTGAAGATTTCCCACGCGGAAAATTCCAGCTCAAGATCGAAGAGCAAACTTTTAAGCTTAAAGACTATACGGCTTTCTTAAATAAAGAAGCCGAATCAATTGCGACATTCAAAGGCAAACAACAAGCTTCTTTTGATGCGGAGCGTGAGCGTTGGATTGCTTCTGGGCAGGCGAATTACAGCAATGAAAACGAAGCTGGGAATGATGTTGCAGAGACACTTGTACTTGCTGATGGAAGTAGCGTGGTGAGTTCTCATGTGGCCGGTAACCTATGGCAAATCAAAGTCAATGTGGGCGATGAAGTGACTGAAGGTGACGTCGTCGTCGTGGTTGAATCGATGAAGATGGAAATCTCTGTCACCGCATCATGCTCAGGCACAGTGACGCATGTCCTTTGCCAAGAAGGCTCCGCAGTCGCGGCTGGCCAGCAACTTTTAGTCATCGCAGAAAAATAAGGGGCATCAAATGAATTTAGAAATTGCGCATTTAAGAGGCCTTTATTTAGCTGGTGAGTTAAGCCCCGCTGATTTAGTCAAACAGCTAGATGCTGACATTGGCGATCAAGACCCAAGAAATATTTGGATACATCGTTTAAGCCTGGATGAGATGATGATTTATGCAAATCAATTGGCAAATAAAAATCCAGCAGATTTGCCTTTATACGGGATTCCTTTTGCGATTAAAGACAATATTGATTTGGCGGGTATTCCAACAACAGCAGGTTGTGCTGAATACGCTTATACCCCAGAAAAAAGCGCATTTGTTGTTCAGCAATTGATTGATGCAGGCGCTATTCCTGTCGGCAAAACTAATCTAGATCAATTTGCCACAGGTCTCGTCGGCACTCGCTCTCCTTATGGTGCCTGCCAAAACAGTTTTGACACTGCATATATTTCTGGAGGATCTAGTTCAGGTTCTGCCGTTTCTGTTGCATCAGGCATGGCAAGTTTTAGTTTAGGGACAGATACTGCTGGTTCTGGCCGTGTGCCAGCAGCGTTTAATAACTTGGTTGGTCTAAAGCCAAGCTGTGGTTTGTTAAGTACCTCGGGGCTCGTTCCAGCTTGTAGAACATTGGACTGCGTCTCTATTTTCGCGCTGACTGCAAAAGATGCAGAAACGGTTTTAGCCAGTGCGCAAGGGTTTGACGAGGAAGATGCTTACTCAAGGAAGGCTTTGCCGGCTAAGGCTAAACTTAAGCCAACCTTTACTTTTGGCGTGCCTAAGCCTGATCAATTGGCTTTTTTTGATGATTTAGAAACACCGGGTTTATTTCAGGATGCAATTGCTCAATTAAAAGCCTTAGGTGGTAAAGCGTTTGAAATCGATTTTGAGCCGTTTTTGGCAACCGCAAGATTGTTATACGAGGGCCCTTGGGTCGCTGAGCGTTATGCGGCGATTCAAGCGTTCTTTGAAGCGAATGCTGAGGCTATTTTCCCTGTTACTCGTCAGATTATTGGCGGTGCGGTGAAATTTTCAGCGGCCGATACCTATCGTGCGATGTATAAGCTCAAGGCCATGCAGCGCAAATGTGCAGGTGTTTGGGATGATGTGGATTTCATCGTCACGCCGACGGCAGGCACGATCTATAAAATCGACGAAGTGAATGCCGATCCCGTGCGTTGTAATTCTAATTTGGGCTACTACACCAACTTTATGAACCTCTTGGATTTGTCAGCAGTGGCCATCCCTACAGGTTTCCAAAAGAATGGTTTGCCCTTTGGTATTACCGTTTGTGCGCCTGCTTTTAGTGATGTGCAATTGCTGGACTTAGCTAATCAGGTACAGCAAAACACAGGTAAAACATTGGGTGCAACACAACTTCCATTTACTCAACATTAAGACCTTAAGATGACACAAGAAAATGCAATGATAGAAGTGGCCGTTTGTGGTGCACATATGAGTGGCTTGCCGTTGAATGCACAATTAACGAGCCTGGGTGGTGAGTTTGTCAAAAAGGCAAAAACAGCCTCAACGTATAAACTGTTCAAATTAAATGGTTTTATGCCGGCCCGGCCCGGCTTATTAAGAGTGCATGCGGGTGGCACGGCGATTGCTTTAGAAGTATGGCGTTTGCCATTGATTCATTATGGTGCATTTGTTGCAGGCGTGCCTGCACCACTTGGCTTTGGCACATTGATCCTAGAAGATGAAACAACAGTACAAGGATTTTTGTGTGAAGCGTATGCTACGGAAGATGCCGTTGATATTTCTGCATTGGGTGGGTGGCGTGAGTTTTTAGCCGGTCAGAGCGTTTAAGTTCTTCTGCGGTTTAATTTTAGGTTTTATATTTAGCTGTCACATTAAAAGGAGTAGTCATGAGTTCATCATTAAAAGCAACATTAAATGGATGGCATCTGTGGGGATTGGCCGTAGGCTTGGTGATTTCAGGCGAATATTTTGGTTGGAGTTATGGCTGGGATAAAGCGGGCACATTGGGCTTTTTGGTGACGTCTATTTTAATCGCGGTGATGTACACCACGTTTATCTTTAGTTTTACCGAGTTAACCACTTCTATACCACATGCTGGCGGCCCTTTTGCTTATGCAAGACGCGCTTTTGGCGCTAAAGCTGCTTATGTGGCAGGCTTTGCCACCTTAATTGAATTTGTGTTTGCGCCACCAGCCATTGCGATGGCGATTGGCGCTTATCTGAACGTTCAGTTCCCTACCGTGGATCCAAAAACGTTTGCGATGAGTGCGTATTTAGTTTTTGTGTTGCTCAATATTGTGGGTGTTCGCATTGCGGCAACCTTTGAATTATTCGTCACTATTTTGGCGATTGCGGAATTGCTGGTATTTATGGGCGTTGTTTCTCCAGGCTTCTCAATGGCTAATTTTGTGGCACATGGCTGGTCGGGTGCAGACACATTTAGCTCAGCTTCTATTTCAGGCATTGTGGCTGCGATTCCTTTCGCGATTTGGTTCTTCTTGGCCATTGAAGGCGTAGCGATGGCAGCGGAAGAAGCACAAGATCCTCGCAGAACAATTCCTAAGGCTTACATCGCTGGTATTTTAACGTTGGTCGCATTAGCAATTGGTGTCATGGTGTTTGCGGGCGGTGCTGGCGATTGGAAAGCGCTTGCCAATATTAACGACCCATTGCCACAAGCCATGAAAATGATTGTGGGTGAGAACAGTGGTTGGTTACATATGTTGGTGTGGATTGGTTTGTTTGGTTTAATTGCTTCTTTCCATGGCATTATTTTGGGTTATTCACGTCAAATTTTCGCATTGTCTCGTGCTGGTTATATGCCTAAGTTTTTTGGTGTAGTGAATGAGAAATTTAAAACCCCGCATCGTGCCATTATTGCCGGTGCTGTAGTGGGTGTGCTTGCGATTGCTGGTGATGAGTTCCAATTTGCTGGCATGACATTGACGGCAAACTTAATCACGATGTCTGTGTTTGGTGCGATTGTGATGTACATCGTTTCAATGTTGAGCTTGTTTAAATTACGTCAGGCTGAGCCAAATTTAGACCGTCCATTCAAGGCAGTTGCTTATCCATTATTCCCAGCAATTGCATTAGTGTTGGCGGGTATTAGCTTGGTGACCATGATTTACTTTAACCAACAATTAAGCTTGGTGTTCTTTGGCTTGATGGCGCTTGGTTTTGTGTACTTCAGCATGACGCAACATCACCGTGATGCTTCATCTGATAATCATTAATTACAGTTTAGTTTTTAGGGTGTAAATTAAGAACCGCGTCAGATTGTTGGCGCGGTTTTATCCATTAAGGTGCTTATGATTTATCGTTATTCCATCGACAGTCATACCTATCAATTTGAAGACTTGAAAGCTGTGCTGGCTAAAGCCACGCCTGCGAGGTCTGGTGATTATTTAGCGGGTGTTGCCGCAGAGACGTACGCCGAAAGAATGGCGGCACGCATGTGCTTGGCTGAGATTCCGCTGAAAACTTTTTTAGAAGATTTGATCATTCCTTACGAGTCAGATGAGGTCACGCGACTCATAGTCGATACGCATAATCAGCAAGCCTTTGCAGAAATAAGTCATCTCACAGTGGGAGACTTTAGGGATTGGCTGCTGACTGATGCAGTGGATACAGCAACGCTCACTCGGGTTGCGCCAGGCATCACGCCGGAAATGGCTGCCGCCGTCAGCAAGCTGATGCGTAACCAAGATTTAATTTTGGTGGCTAAGAAGTGTCAGGTGATTACGGCATTTAGAAATACGATTGGCTTACCAGGTCATATTTCCACACGTTTACAGCCTAACCATCCCACCGATGACCCGCGCGGGATTGCCGCTTCTATTGTAGATGGTTTGCTCTATGGTTCAGGCGATGCCGTCATTGGTATTAACCCAGCTACGGATAGCATTCCTGCTTTGATGGACTTATATTTCTTGGTGGATGAAATCATTAATCAATATCAAATCCCCACGCAGTCGTGCATCTTGACCCATGTGACCAATCAAATTCAGGTCATTGAAAAAGGCGCACCAGTAGATTTGGTATTTCAGTCCATTGCGGGCACTGAAAAAGCGAATAAGAGTTTTGGGATAGATTTGGCTGTGCTTGCAGAAGCACAGTCCGCAGCACTTTCGCTTAATCGCGGAACAGTCGGCAATAACGTCATGTATTTTGAAACTGGGCAAGGTTCAGTCCTTTCCGCGAATGCAAATTTCGGGGTGGATCAGCAGACTTGCGAGGCTCGCGCTTATGCGGTGGCGAGACACTTTTCACCGCTACTCTCTAATACCGTGGTTGGCTTTATCGGCCCAGAATATTTGTACGATGGTAAACAAATTATCCGTGCAGGTTTGGAAGACCACTTTTGTGGAAAGTTATTAGGCGTGCCGCTGGGCTGTGATGTTTGTTACACCAATCATGCGGAAGCTGACCAAGATGACATGGACACATTGATGACCTTGCTCGCTAATGCTGGGTTGACTTTCATCATGGGCATTCCAGGTGCGGATGACATTATGCTCAATTACCAAACCACCTCTTTCCACGATGCGTTGTACTTAAGAAAAGTACTAGGCTTGCGCGCTGCGCCAGAGTTTGAAAAATGGTTAAAACAGATGCATATCATGGATGAAAAAGGCAATGTCCAGCCTGTCACCCAAGCGCATCGTTTGTTACAAAACATGCCTAAACATTTGCTGAATGCGAGTTAACCAAATGACCAAAGAATTTCGGCCAACAATCAAAACTTCAGCCAGTACGGTGCAAGACC
Organism: Candidatus Methylopumilus turicensis; assembly: GCF_000953015.1. Lineage (NCBI taxonomy): Bacteria > Pseudomonadati > Pseudomonadota > Betaproteobacteria > Nitrosomonadales > Methylophilaceae > Candidatus Methylopumilus > Candidatus Methylopumilus turicensis. The sequence goes on along the minus strand of NZ_LN794158.1, from coordinate 1,661,814 downwards.
CTTGGGGCGATCTTAAACAATTTACCCGGGCCCGTATTGCCCTGGGGCGTGTTGGCAGCAGCTTGCCGACCAAAGAGATTTTAAGCTTTGGAATGTCCCATGCCATGGCGCGAGATGCGGTGCATTTAGCTTTAGACACTGATATCTTGCAATCGCAAATTGAAAGCCTTGGTGTTGAGGTCTTGAAATTGCATAGCCGTGCGCCTGATCGGGCCAGTTATTTATTAAGGCCAGATTGGGGGCGTCGATTAAGCGATGAAAGCGCCGAAATTATCAAAGCCCTTCCACAAGAAAAAATAGATGTCAGCATTGTGATTGGTGATGGACTCTCATCGCTAGCCGTGCAAAAGCATGCAGCGCCCATGTTGCAGGCCATTCAACAAACCATGCCTAGCGAGTGGAAGCTTGGCCCTGTGGTGATTGCCAGCCAAGCCCGCGTTGCTTTGGCCGATGAAGTTGGCGAGTTGATGCATGCGCGCATGGTGATTTTATTAATTGGCGAACGACCTGGCTTGAGTTCGCCAGATAGTTTGGGGCTGTATTTAACCTATCAGCCCAAAGTCGGTTGCAGCGATGCTGACCGCAATTGCATTTCAAATGTACGGCCAGAGGGGTTGAATTATGAAGCCGCTGCTAAGAAATTGATGTGGCTTGCTCAAGAATCTATGCGACTTAAAGTTTCAGGAGTCGCATTGAAGGACGAAAGCGATGTGCACCAAATTGATAAGGATGCCCAACAGTTGCTGACATAGGGCTCAGTCAATATCCGCCCACAAAGCCGTCGAATATTACGCTAAAGCTTTCGCACTTGATTGGTGCGATATGCGCCTTTTGTCAGTTAATGGTGCATTTAGGTGGCGCTGCACTTTGTGTAAGCCCTGATACTTTTTTACATTGGCCGTCTAGTTAACGAGGTCTTTGTCTAGCAAGCTTGTTAGCGACATTGTGCCATCTAGGCTCTAACTTATTAATTTTTAATGAAATTAATAATGCTCATTTAAAACATGAGGTTGGATATCTTGTATGACACCTCACTTGAAATCTTCGTTTTTATCTACTTTAAAAGTTGGCACGGCGATTGCTTTATATAAATCGTAAAACTTTGTTTTTATTTTTTTGCACTTCATATTAAAAGGAAAAATTATGCGTAAATCATTATTACTTGTTGCCGTTCTTGGCACATTGGCCTCATCACAAGCTGTGATGGCTGCTGAAGCGGCGGCTGCAACCCCAACATGGACATTCCCAACGAGCGTTTCATTGGTGAGCGACTACATCTGGCGCGGTCAGTCTCAAACTTGGGGCAACCCAGCGGTGCAAGCTGGTATCGAAGCAGACCACGTTTCGGGCGCTTATGTTGGTTTTTGGGGCTCTAACGTATCTAGCCATTGGTTGCCAAATGCAAACGTAGAGATGGATTTCTCTGCTGGCTTCCGCAATACATTTGCAACAGACTTTAAATATGACATCGGTGGAACATATATCTACTATCCTGATGCTGATTTTTCTAAAGCCCCAGTATTCGCGTATCAAAAATCTAAACTAAATACCTTGGAGTTGTACGGCAGTTTAGGCTGGAAGTGGTTCATGGTTAAAGGCGGTTATATGCCAACTAAGTTTTACGGCTGGAACACAAACAACTCAGGTACAGCCGCTACTAACCCACCAAATGGTCAAAGTTTTGCTGGTGATGCATCAGCAGGCTTAACTGGTGATACAAAGGGTTCTTATTACTATAGTGCTAGTGCTAGTTATGATTTCCCTATGGCTATTAACGTAGCTGGCGAAGTTGGCCATCAAACCATTGCAAATAGTACTGGTTTAGATTGGACTTGGTACAAGTTAGGTGTTACAAAAACATTCGAAGGCACTTTGGCTGGTTGGTCAGTAAATGCGTTTTATACAGGAACCACAGGCAGCGATGCATATAAAGGCTTCTTATCATTCGACAAAGCATCTGACACATCAACAGTCGATAAAAGTAAGTTCGTTGTTGGCATCACAAAAAGCTTCTAATCCGAAAGCGTTTTATTTTTAAAGCTATTTGAAGATATGTGGGCTATATGGCCTGCATATCTTCAACCATAGTGAGGAGACATAACATGAAATTTGTATCAGCGATTATCAAGCCATTTAAGCTTGACGAAGTGCGTGAAGCGCTTTCAGCGATTGGCGTTCAAGGAATCACGGTGACGGAAGTTAAAGGCTTTGGTCGTCAAAAAGGCCATACAGAGCTTTACCGTGGCGCTGAGTATGTGGTGGACTTTTTGCCTAAAGTGAAATTAGAAGTGGCGATTTCAGATGAAATGCTTGATCAAGTGATCGAAGTGATTGAGAAGTCTGCAACGACAGGAAAAATCGGGGATGGCAAGATTTTTGTCTTCAATCTTGAGCAGGTTTATCGCATTCGCACCGGTGAAACCGGTCCTGAAGCGCTATAAGGAGACAGACATGAAAAAATTATTATCAACGCTCGCGTTAATTAGTGCATTAGGGCTGGGCGTATTTGGTGTTACCAGTGTTAGTTACGCGGATGATACCAAAGCAGTTGCAACAGCCGTTGAAGTTGCGCCAGCCACAGATGCTGCCGCGGTTGTGCCTGCTGCACCTGTCGCTGCCGATGAGGTTGCCGCGACGCCAGTTTCAAACAAGGGCGATATCGCTTGGATGATTATGGCAACCGTCTTAGTCACCTTAATGGTGATTCCAGGTTTGGGTTTATTCTACGGCGGCTTGGTGCGCAGTAAGAATATGCTATCAATTTTGATGCAAACGTTTGTGATTTTCTCACTCATCGGTGTGCTTTGGGCTTTGTATGGTTATAGCGTAGCCTTTACTGATGGCAATGCCTTTTTTGGCGGTTTATCTAAAGCGTTCTTACAAGGCATTACACCCGATTCAGTTGTTGGCACCTTTAGTAAGGGTGTTGTGATTCCTGAATACATTTATGTCGCTTTTCAAATGACGTTTGCTGCCATTACACCGGCTCTGATCGTTGGTGCATTTGCGGAACGCATTAAGTTTTCAGCGGTATTGTTATTTGTGGTGCTTTGGTTCACGTTCTCTTACTTGCCAATTGCTCACATGGTTTGGTTCTGGGCAGGTCCTGATGCTTACACCACAAAAGCTGCGGCAGATGCTGCAACTGCTGGTGCAGGTTTCTTGTTCCAAAAAGGCGCCTTAGATTTTGCTGGCGGCACAGTCGTGCATATCAACGCGGGTATTGCGGCTTTGGTTGGTTCAATCATGCTTGGTAGACGTCTAGGCTATGGTAGAGAAGCCATGACACCACATAGCTTAACGATGACGATGATCGGTGCTTCGTTATTGTGGGTGGGTTGGTTTGGTTTCAACGTCGGTTCAAATTTAGAAGCGACAGGGTTTGCTGGCCTAGTGTTCGTGAACACCTTACTAGCAACCTGTGCGGCAACACTTTCTTGGACCTTTGTTGAGTGGATCACTAAAGGCAAGCCATCGATGTTGGGTGGTGTTTCAGGTGCGGTTGCAGGCTTGGTCGCGATTACGCCAGCGTGCGGATTTGCAGGCCCGATGGGTGCAATTGTTTTGGGTCTCGTTGTTTCACCCATTTGCTTCTTATTTGTATCAAAAGTAAAAAGTTGGTTTGGTTACGATGACTCACTCGATGTATTTGGTGTGCACGGAGTAGGCGGTATTGTTGGTGCGATTGGGACGGGGATTGTGGTCAATCCAGCGTTTGGTGGCACTGGCGTTTACGACTACGTCGCCAATGCTGTTGGCAGTTATGATATGTTGACGCAAGTGACTAGTCAGGCCTGGGGTGTGGGCGTGACAGTTGTTTGGTCAACCGTGGTTGCTGTGGTGGCTTACAAGATTGTGGACCTTGTTGTTGGTTTACGTGTAAGCGAAGAAATGGAACGAGAAGGTCTAGACACCAGTGAACATGGTGAGCGCGCTTACCATGTCTAAACTGATGGGTTACTAGAGGTAAATAAAAAAGCGGACAGCAATGTTCGCTTTTTTTATATCTGCGTGATTCATAGATAACTGCGTTAAAATTAGCAGCTAATTTAATTGTTTGGATATGCCCATTCATGATTCCACATCTGACGACCGCACTTAAAGGCCCTCTGCTGGCATTAGAGAAAAATATACTCGACAACATGCCTAAGATTGAGCATTGGTTTCGTGTGCAGTGGCTCGAGCATAGCTCGCCATTTTATGCCTCGGTAGATTTGCGTAATGCCGGATTCAAGCTTGCGCCTGTGGATACCAATTTATTTCCAGGCGGATTTAATAATCTTAATCCGGCTTTTTTATCATTGTGCGTGCAAGCGGCAACCGTCGCTGTTGAAAAGATTTGTCCTGAAGCGCATCGCTTATTACTGATTCCAGAGAACCATACACGTAACACTTTCTATTTGCGTAACGTGGCTGCTCTTGCGCATATTTTGCGCCAAGCGGGTTTGGATGTGCGGATTGGTAGCATCAATCCTGAAATTACTGAGCCGACCCAAATTGAAATTGAGCCGGGCCAAACCATTTTGCTGGAGCCAGTCAAGCGCGTTAAAAATCGCCTCACTTTAGAGGGGTTTGATAGTTGTGCAGTGCTTCTGAATAATGATTTGTCAGGTGGTATTCCTGATATTTTGAAAGGGGTAGAGCAAAATCTGATTCCACCTTTGCATGCCGGCTGGGCAACACGTCGCAAATCTGAACATTTTTCTGCTTACAACCAAGTGGCTGAACAATTCGCTGCGTTTTTAGGCATTGATGAATGGTTGATTAATCCTTATTTTGATACGGCGAGTGGTGTCGATTTTCAGGCGCGCGTAGGCGAAGATGAAATGGCAGCAAAAGTGGAAACTTTGCTCGCTAAAATCCAACAAAAATATCAAGAGTATGGCGTAGAACAAGAGCCTTTTTTGATTGTGAAAGCTGATGCTGGCACTTATGGCATGGGTATTATGACTGTGAAGAGCCCTGACGATGTGCGCGACCTAAACCGTAAACAGCGCAATAAAATGGCGGTGGTCAAAGAAGGCATGGAAGTGAATGAGGTCATCATTCAAGAGGGTGTTTATACCTTTGAGACGATTAATGATGCAGTGGCTGAGCCTGTGGTTTATATGATGGACCACTTTGTTGTGGGCGGTTTTTACCGCGTGCATACTGGTCGAGCCGTGGATGAAAACCTCAATGCGCCAGGCATGCATTTTGTGCCATTGGCATTTGATACCCCATGCTCAACGCCTGATTGCGCCGATGCGCCCGACACTGCTAAAAACCGCTTCTACGCTTATAGTGTGGTGGCGCGGTTAGCCTTGCTCGCGGCTGCGATTGAGCTAGAAGAAAACGACCCGGAGCGTTTGTAATGCGTATCGCACTTATTCTTGATTCTTTACATACCTTAAAACCACACAAAGACAGCAGCCTGGCCATGATGCGTGAGGCCGCCGCTCGTGGGCATGAATTATTTGTGGCACTCCAAGATGATTTGTTTTTACGCCAAGCGCAAGCGCGTTTGCGTGTGCAGTCTTTTGAATTTGTAGATGATGAGAATTGGTTTGTGGTGGGAGATTATCTTGAACATGCTCCGCAAGATTTTGATGTGGTGTTGATGCGAAAAGACCCGCCATTTGATAACGAATTTTTATATTCCACTTACCTTTTGGAGTTGGCCGTCAAGCAGGGCGCACGGGTGCTCAATAACCCAAGCGCCATTCGTGATTGGAATGAAAAACTTTCGGTCGCGAATTTTCCACAGTTTTCGCCTGAGTTTTTAGTGGCGCGTGACATCGGTTTAATTCGAGAGTTTTTACGGTCATATGGTGACATTGTGGTGAAGCCGCTTGATGGGATGGGCGGTACTAGTATTTTCAGACTCACGCAGTCAGATCCCAATATTAGTGTGATTCTTGAAACGATCACGGATAACGGTAATCGCACCATCATGGCGCAACGTTACTTACCGCAAATTTTGCAAGGCGATAAACGCATTATTGTGATTAATGGTGAGCCACTCCCTTATTCGCTGGCACGCATTCCAATGGCTGGCGAAACCCGGGGTAATTTAGCCGCGGGTGGAACCGGTGTGGCACAGAAACTTTCGGAGCGCGACCTTGAAATTGCTAGCACGGTTGGCAAAGTGCTTAAAGAAAAAGGCTTATTCTTGGTTGGTTTAGATGTCATTGGCGAGCATCTCACTGAAATTAATGTGACTAGCCCCACAGGCATGGTGGAGATTGCGGCACAAACCCCATGCAATCCGGCAGCTGTGTTTATGGATGCTCTAGAAGCGTTATAAATTCATGCGATTTTTGGTCTTATTTTTCGCAGTCATCTTAAGTGCTTGTGGCAAAGCGCCTTTGGTGCAAACCCAGTCTTATGTGTTTGGTACGCTGGTGGATATTAGTATTTATGGCGAAACAGAAGAAAAAGCGCATGCCGTCACTAGCCAAATTCTGCAAAACTTTCAGAGGCTACATCATCAATATCATGCTTGGCAGTCTGATAGCGAACTTAGTAAACTGAATCAACGTTTTACAGCAGGCAAAACGCCTGTCGAAATTAGCCCAGAACTTGCCCAAATACTGACGCAAGCCCAAGTGTTATCCAAGCAATCTGAAGGATTATTTAATCCTGCGATTGGTGGTTTGATTGGCGCTTGGGGTTTTCAACGCGATGAATTTACCCCTGTCGAAATTAACGATGCGGCTATTCAACAGTGGGTGCATGCCAATCCACAAATGTCGGACATCGTGATTAAAGATCACGCTGCTTATAGCCTAAATCCAGCTGTACGGCTTGATCTAGGAGGCTATGCCAAAGGCTATGCCTTGGATTTAGCGTTGGCAGAATTGCAAAAGCAAGGCGTCAACAATGCGCTGGTGAATCTTGGCGGTAATATCATTGCGCTTGGTCAGCATGGTGATAAGTCATGGCGAGTGGGCATTCAGCATCCACGCGCCCCTAAGCCGATGGCAACGGTTGATTTGCCCAGTGGTTGGGCCATTGGCACTTCTGGCGACTATCAACGTTACTTCGAGCAAGGTGGAAAACGCTATTGCCATATTATTGATCCGCGTACTGGCTACCCAACACAAAGTGCACAATCAGTGACTGTGTTAATCCCGCCAAGTCCTCAAGCGGGTGTGTTATCAGATGTGGCGTCTAAACCAATATTTTTGAGCGCGCCGGATCAGCGTGAAAATGCCGCAAAACTGATGGGGGTGGCTAACTACTTAATCGTTGATGCAGAGGGAAAGATCACACTGAGTGCATCCATGAATCAGTATGTGCATTGGCTGGCTAAGCCAGAAAAGATTGCAGTGCAATAATGAAAGGCTCGTTCAAATCGAGCAAGCCCTTATTAGGCGATTTGCTCATCATGATCGTTGGCCTGATGGTTGTGGGTTATTTATTCAAATCCTTATGGCACCATGAGCCAGCAGCTAAACTGCAAATTCGATTGGGCGATAAAATTTATGCGACTTATAGCCTAGCGCAAAATCGCAATATTGATATTCCAGGGCCGATTGGCATCACACGCATCGTCATTAATCACGGTAAAGCACGTTTTGCACATTCGCCATGTCCTAATCAATATTGTGTGCACCAAGGTTGGTTGAGTCATCAAGGGCAGGCCGCGATTTGTTTGCCCAATCAAGTGAGCTTAGAATTGTTGGGCGGTGAAAAACCTTTTGATAGTTTGAATTATTGATGACACCCTCTTCCAAAAATAAGCAGATTGAAATTCATACATCTGCAGATGACCATCGTATTGCTCAGTTAGCAGCTTTGGCGATTGGCTTGCATTTGGTTGAGGCGATTTTGCCCTCGCCCATGCCTGGCGTTAAGCCTGGCTTAGCGAATATCATCACGTTATTTGTGCTCTACCGTTTTGATTTTGCAACGGCAGTATGGGTTAGCTTATTGCGCGTATTTGCCAGTAGTTTGATTTTGGGTAATTTTTTATCTCCTACTTTTGCCCTCAGTTTATCGGGGGCATTGCTCAGTTTGGGCGTGCTTTATGTTGCACAATACTTACCCCGGCGGTTTTTTAGCGCGATTGCTTTAAGTGTTTTGGCAGCCTTCGCACATATGATGGGGCAGCTTGTATTGGTCAGGCTGTGGTTGATTCCGCATGCGGGTATCGCTTATTTAGTGCCTATTTTTATGGCGGCGGCCTTGTTATTTGGCGTGGTGAATGGAATATTGACCAATTATTTATTGCGCATGAATCCCGGCCGGGCTGATGAAGGCAAGGGCTAAATAGTGCTTTATGTTAAAATATTCTCAATCTTTCTTAGATGTATATGTTGGCTTAATTGGAGGCTGGAAGTGAGCAAATTGGCACGTGGTTTCATATTGAGTTTGGTACTCACTTTGGCATTGTCCGCTTGTGGCATTAAAGGCCCTTTATATATTCCAGAGAAAAAGTATCCGCAAAACGTGAGCGTGCCACACACTGAAACGCACGCTCAATTGCATCAACTAACCGTTATTTCTTGAGTCTCTTCATGCAACCATTTCAAATGAAAAACGGCGAACTTCACGCCGAAAATTTCCCTTTAAGTAAAATCGCTGCTGAGTTTGGCACACCGACGTATGTGTACTCAAAAGAAGCACTTACTTCAGCGTTTAAGCGCTTTGATTCAGGATTCGAAGGAACGGACCATTTAGTTTGTTTTGCGGTGAAATCGAATCCTAGTTTGGCAATTTTGGGTTTGTTTGCAACATTAGGCGCTGGCTTTGATATTGTTTCAGGCGGTGAATTAGCACGGGTAATTGCTGCGGGTGGCGACCCTTCCAAAGTAGTTTTTTCAGGGGTAGGAAAAACCGAAGCTGAAATGCGGAGTGCATTAGAAGCGGGTATTTTTTGTTTCAATGTGGAATCAGCCAGCGAGTTAGATCGATTGAATAGCGTGGCTGGCAGCATGAATAAAGTTGCACCAGTTTCATTACGTGTGAATCCAAATGTGGATGCAAAAACGCATCCATATATTTCAACAGGGCTTAAGAATAATAAATTTGGGGTGGCTTACGAAGAGGCGTTGGCGCTTTATCAGGCTGCTGCAAAAATGCCAAACATTGCCATTCACGGCGTGGATTGCCACATTGGTTCGCAATTAACGGAGTTGTCACCATTCTTAGATGCTTTAGATCGCGTATTAGCGTTGGTTGACCAGCTTGAGGCTGCAGGTATTCCTATTCATCACATTGATGCAGGTGGCGGGATTGGTATTTGTTACGTGGATGAAACGCCGCCTGATTTTGCTGAGTATGCAAAAGCCATGCGTGAAAAAATGGCTGGCCGACAAGTGAAATTAGTGTTTGAGCCGGGCCGTGCATTGGTGGGTAACGCGGGCGCATTGTTGACGAAAGTGGAGTATCTCAAACATACAGAATCTAAAAATTTCGCCATTGTAGATGCTGCGATGAACGATTTAATGCGTCCCGCTTTATATGACGCCTATCACGACATTGTTGCGGTTAAAGAATCAAGCTTAGATGCACAGGTATACGAAGTAGTTGGCCCTGTGTGCGAAAGCGGGGACTTTTTAGGTCACGACCGTAAGCTTGCTTTAGCGCAAGGTGATTTATTGGCAGTATTGTCAGCAGGCGCTTATGGCATGAGTATGAGTTCTAATTACAACACCCGCCCAAGAGCCGCTGAAGTCATGGTGGATGGGGATAAAGTTTATGAAATTCGTAAACGTGAGCAGGTGGCAGACTTGTTTGCGATGGAGCGCGTTTTGTAAATTTGACATGATTAAAATAAAAAAGCGAGGTTGTTACCTCGCTTTTTTATTGGCTATTTCTTAATCTGATTTAATTAATACTTCAGTCTTAATCAAAAATTACCGTCTTGTTTGCATATGGCAAAATGCGATTTTCGATATGCCAACGCACTGCACGAGATAACACAATACGCTCTAAATCACGACCTTTTTGAATAAGGTCTTCTACTTGGTCGCGGTGTGAAATGCGGTCGATATCTTGTTCGATGATTGGGCCTTCATCCAATACTTCAGTGACGTAATGGCTCGTTGCACCAATCAGTTTTACGCCGCGCTCAAAAGCACGGTGATATGGACGTGCGCCAATAAATGCTGGCAAGAATGAATGGTGAATATTGATGATGCGTTGTGGATATCGCTTCACAAAGTCTGGTGAAAGAATTTGCATGTAGCGCGCAAGCACAATTAGATCAACCTCTGCAGCATCAAACAAAGCGAACTGTTTCGCTTCTGCTTCGGCTTTGTTCTCTTTAGTCACTACAATGTGATGGAAAGGAATGCCGTAAAATTCTGCTAGGCGCGCTGTGTCCAAGTGGTTGCTGATGATCATCGCGATATCGCAAGCGAGCTCACCACCCTGATGGCGATGCAATAAATCCGCCAAGCAGTGGTCATATTGCGAGACCATAATCGCTAAACGTGGACGTTTTTGTGCCAGCTTCAGTTGCCACTCCATTTTGAAGCGCGAGGCGATACCTGCAAAATGCTCTGCGAAGTTATCTGCGTTGATTTTGGAGCCGGTCAGATCCCACTCCACGCGCATTAAGAATAAGTTGTTTTCTGCATCTTGATGCTGGTCTGCATGCAAAATATTGGCATCATGTTGCAGTAAGAAATCAGCGATCGCGGCAACGATTCCCTTTTGATCGGGACAGGTCACCAGCAAGGTGGCTGTATTTTTAATGGATGTCATAAAAGGGGTGCGTCAGTTTGCGCGGCATTATTAGTAAAGAAGCCATTATACCAAGATAAGTCGTGACTGAATAAGTGCATCGCTCGCAAGGTTGTGGTATCTTTTATAAGCGGTGTTTTAGAGCACTTTATTCATTTAATTTAGAGCAACTCGTCACAGTGAAAAAACAACTACCCTTCTTCATTTTATTTTTTGTATTACCTGTCATCGCCATGTTGGCATGGTGGGGATTGTTCTCGAGCGCTAGTCTAAAGGTTGGTATTTCCCCTGCTTATGACTATGTCTATTTGGATGCCGAAGGCCCATATTCAAAGTTGAGTAGCAAGCAAAATGAAGTGCTGTTTTACATGAAGCAGCAAAAGATTGCGCACGGCGCAGAGATTTCAATCGTTTTGACAGATCCGCGCACGACCTCATACAAAGCTCTATTGGCAAGAACAGGCTATATTGTTCAATCTGGCGTGCAGGTTAAAGCGCCTTTGAAGCTTGGTCGTGTCGCGCCACAAAAGGTCGCCACCGCTCAAATTAAAGCCCACCCTCTTCTCGCTTACGGCAAAACCTATTCAGTTTTGTTAGATTATTGTAAAACGCACAGCATGCAGTTGATGCTACCAACGGTTGAAATTTACGATCAAAGTGTCTTGCGTGTTGAAATGCCATTAGAAAAAAAAGTTGGGGATAAGGATTGAAAGTTTTAGCACTTATTTCAGCATTATTGCTCACCTACTATCGGCCAATGATCGAACAAAACTGGCTACAAAGTATCTTTTCGCCCTATGCGAATTTTTTAGACAAGACATTTAATGGCGGCACCCAACAACATGGTGTAATTGCTTGGTGTATGGGTGTTTTGTTGCCTGTGTCTGTATTGAGTATTTCTTACATATTGACGCTAGTATTTGTTGGATATTTTGCGGGCTTTTTAATCAGCCTGGTCGTTCTTTATTTCGTCCTTCGCTTTAGTTACTTTGGCCAACATGCGGAAAAAATAGGTGCGACTTTAAAGGAACAAAATATTGAGCCTGCTCGCCAATTATTAGCCGATTGGGAAAATACAATAACCGACCAATATAACGCGAATCAAATCGCGTCAGTCTGTATTGAAACCACCTTTAAGCGTGCCCATCAAGGCATGTTCGCACCCATTCTCTGGTTTGCATTGCTTGGACCTGCTGGCGCATTGTTATATCGCTTGGCACATCTATTGAAAATAGAATGGTCAGCGCCCGGAAAGCAAAATGAATTTTATGCATTTTCACAACGTGCTTTTTATTATTTAGACTGGCTGCCAGCAAGAGTCACCGCGGGATGTTTTGCAGTGGTTGGCGACTTTGAAGATGCAGCATATTGTTGGCGTACACAGGCGAATAATTGGCCTGACCAATTGCTTGGAATGGTCTTAGCCAGCGGTACTGGTGCCATGGGTGTAAAGTTAGTTGATGCACTTCCTGTAAATGGCGTACTTCAAGCACGCCCCGATATTGGTTTGGGTGATAACGCGGATGCTGATTATGTGCAAGCGGCAGTCGGGCTTGTATGGCGCGTATTATTGTTGATGGTCGGTTTATTGATCTTATTGACTTTTGCACATTGGATTGGCGCTTAATTTTTTACACAATCACAGATTTATTTTAGGTTTTTATTTATGGATATTTTACTCGCGAATCCTCGTGGTTTTTGTGCAGGGGTTGATCGCGCGATTATTATTGTTGAGCAAGCTCTCGAGAAATATGGCGCGCCTATTTATGTGCGTCATGAAGTCGTGCACAACAAGTTTGTGGTGGATGAACTCAAACGTAAGGGTGCAATTTTTATTGATGAGCTAAAAGACGTGCCTATCGGGAATACCGTTATTTTTAGCGCGCATGGGGTTTCTAAAGATGTGCGTGCTGAAGCTGAGTCCATGGGATTGCAAGTGTTTGATGCAACATGCCCGCTCGTGACTAAAGTGCATATTGAAGTTGCAAAAATGCGAGCTGCTAATAAAGAGATTGTGATGATTGGGCATAAGGGTCATCCAGAAGTTGAAGGGACGATGGGACAGTCTGAAAGTGGCATGTATTTGGTGGAATCCCCAGAAGATGTTGCAAGGCTTGAAGTGAATGATCCAAATCAATTAGCTTATGTCACACAAACGACACTTTCAATCGATGATGCAGCGTTGATTGTTGAGGCATTAAAACAAAAATTCCCTAAAATTAGCGCGCCAAAAAGTGACTCGATTTGTTACGCGACGCAAAATCGCCAAGATGCCGTTAAGGTGCTCGCAAAGGATTGTGATTTAGTCATCGTTGTTGGATCGCCCAATAGCTCTAACTCCAACCGATTAAGAGAGGTTGCAGAGAACCAAGGTGTTGAATCCTATATGGTCGATAATGCCAGCTATATTGATGATGCATGGGTGGTTGGTAAAAAACGTATTGGGGTATCAGCCGGTGCGTCAGCCCCGGAAGTTTTAGTCAAAGAAGTGATCGCAAAACTACAGGCACTGACCAATGCTGAGGTAACCGAATTGGATGGTGTGGTGGAAAACGTGGTCTTTCAACTACCAAAAAATCTTAAATCTGCTTAAGTTGATTTAAGTAAAAAGGGCGTTCTGTGTCATTTACACAGAACGCCCTTTTTTTAATGCTGGAATTTCTCTACTTTTTAAGATTGTCCAAACTTAAGGCTGTCACTGGATTTGCCGCTAGCGTAAGCAAGCCACCAATAATGGCTAGATATTGGAAAGGGGAAAGTCCTAAAGCAAACGAAATAAACAAGGCATACACAGACATCACAACTGCAGCAGCTTTTGTTTTATAGCCTAATAGTAAAGCACTGCCGCCCACTAATTGAACCAAAATAATCAGCGGCGCAAACACACCAGGTAGCCCTTGATGCCCAAGCGCATTTTGATAGTCTAAATACCCAGTTGGGCTGTTAAAGAATCCCACAATTAAAGCGATGACTTGTAATAAGAAAATCTGGGCTAGAAGGACGCGCCCTAAAGTGCTTAAATATTTACCCATGATAAAGAGCTTTCTAAAAAATTAGTGATCAAAGTATAACCCACCACTCTCCCGATGAGAATAAGGGGCAAGAGAATAACTTTTGGTGGATAGTGACATCATTTGCTGATGTATCTGGGCTTGGGTAGAATACACGGCTAAGATTTTTTGATTCACGATTTGTTAACTATTAGGAATTGACTCATATGTCTAAAATTATTTTTAAAGCGGGTGAAGCTACTGTTTTCACTGAAGGTAAAGATGTTACCGCTGCGATGCCAGAAATTTTAATTGGTGCGGTAGATGGCCCAGTGGGTGCTGCGTTTGCTAACATGATGGCGCAAAGTAAAGGCCACACTGCCATGTTCGCTGTCCGTGATATTAACCAATTAGTGCGTCCAGCGACCATGATGGTGCCAAAAGTAACCTTAAAAGACAGCATCAATATCGAATTGTTTGGCGGTGTAGTACAAGCGGCAACTGCTGATGCGATTTTAGATTGCGTGATTGAAGGTATCATCCCTAAAGACCAAGTAAACGATTTGTGTATCGTGAGTTTAGTATGGGTTGATCCAGGTTGTGCAGCCTTGGCTAAAGAAGGTAAGTTAGACAAAGCTGATATGTATAAAAATAACTATGATGCAACTAAGTTAGCTATCAAACGTGCTTTAAACGATGAGCCAAGCATTGATGAGTTGATCAAAAATCGTCACACAGTCAAACACTGTATGTGGGAAGAAAGCTGGGGCGAGATCTAATTCGTTTTAGTGTGATACTCAACAAAAAAGCAGCTACGGCTGCTTTTTTGTTGTCTTAACCTTTGGGTTTAAAGTGCTCAATCGCTGGTAAGCGCATGATTTTATCAATGATCAATCTTGCCATTGCCCAAGCCTTGTCTTCTCGCATCATGGCGAGTTCTTGTTCATCGTAAGGCAGATAACGACCGCCGTGCGTGAGTGAATATCTCACGGACTTTTCAACATTGGTGTATGCAAGCATCACATCTTGAATGCGTTCATCTTTAAAGCGGTAAAGTGATGGCATAATTTATTAAAAATATATAAAAGCTAACCCTTTAAGTTTAGCAAAATATTTCGCACTGGTGTGGGCAACGCTGCCCCAATTGCCTCATCAATGCTTAGCCAAATGGTATTTGGCATGTTGGTTTGTCGTGGTCTGTTGGTGACTTGTAATGGCTGTGGCAGTATCTCTAGCTTAAAGTGCGTAAAGACATGTTGAATGCTCGCTAGCGGTTCTTCCGCTTCCACTTCTAAACCAAATTTCCTAAAAGCTACTTCGCTCGCAATGTCTTGCATGTTGATTTCAGGCAGGCTCCATAGGCCGCCCCAAATCCCACTTGATGGACGTTTTTCTAGCATGACTTCATTACCATCTAATATCAACAGCATAGTGGTTTGTCTTTGCGGGATGTTTTTTTTAGGCTTGGGAGTTGGCAGTTCTTTTGTTCTATTCGTAGCAAAGGCCTGGCAACTATCATTGAACGGACAAATGTCGCATTTTGGTTTGCTGCGGGTGCAAATGGTTGCGCCTAAGTCCATGAGGCCTTGTGTATATGCCACCATGTCTTGCTCGGGGACTAAAGACTCAGCCAGTTTCCATAATTGCTTTTCAATTTTAGGAGTGCTCGTCCAACCTTCAATCAAAAAGTGTCTTGCTAACACCCGTTTCACATTGCCATCGAGAATGGTTTGATTTTGATGGAAGGCAAATGAAGCAATGGCTGCAGCAGTTGAACGACCAATCCCAGAAAGCATCTGTATTTGCTCAAAGTCTTGCGGGAATGCGCCAGCATGTTCATCCATGATCGTTTGCGCGGCATTGTGTAAATTACGTGCGCGAGAATAGTAGCCAAGTCCGCTCCAATGTTGCAATACTTCCTCTTGGCTTGCACTGGCTAGGCTTGCAATATCAGGGAAGCGCGCCATGAATTTAGCGTAATAACCAATCACGGCGGTGACTTGCGTTTGCTGCAACATGATTTCCGACACCCAAATTGCATAAGGGTCGTGGGTGTTTTGCCAAGGCAAATCATGACGACCATGATTTTTTTGCCATGCAATAAGGCGTGTCGAGAAATCCTTTTGTCCAGACATTACTGCATTAGAACCCAAGAAGTTTGTTGAGTTTTTTCTTCACTTTGTCTTCAGGTGTCGACGGTGGTGCTGGGGGTTGTGCAGCAGTATCGCCAGCAGGCAAAGCTTCTTGTGTTGGTGCAGTTTTGTTACCGCCACCGATGAGCGATTTAATTGCATCCACTTTATTGCCACTGATTAGGCCTTTCACTGCATCGCCCTTTGCACCACCAACGTTTTCAAGTAGTTTATTTTTTGCAATGCCTGCGGCTAGACCACTAAAGTCGAGTGCATAGTTTGGTTTAGCAAATGTGCCTGTGACTTTAATTGGAATGGTTAAGCCATTTAATATACCTAAATCAGAACCACCTTGGCCTTTGAGCGAGTTAACAACAGTCGGTTTTGCGTTGTAGTTAATCGTTTGGTTGGCAATGTCCACATCTCCATCACCACCGATGCGGAATAGTGGGGCTTTAATAGTTAAGTCTTCGTTATGTGCCACGCCATTTT
Source organism: Candidatus Methylopumilus turicensis (assembly GCF_000953015.1). Taxonomy (NCBI): domain Bacteria; kingdom Pseudomonadati; phylum Pseudomonadota; class Betaproteobacteria; order Nitrosomonadales; family Methylophilaceae; genus Candidatus Methylopumilus; species Candidatus Methylopumilus turicensis. The sequence goes on along the minus strand of NZ_LN794158.1, from coordinate 1,645,526 downwards.
TAATGTTAAAGCTAGCAGACATTTCAGCAAAGTCTGTTTTTTTGGATTTGTCGCCAGTCACGTTGCTTTGCTTCATGAAGTTGAGTTTGTCTTTCACGCCGCGAATCGTACCTGCAACATCAATGCCTTTAAAAGCACCATCTGCCAAGTTGATTGAGGCAGTACCGTTCAGTGCTTTTTTCAGTGCATTGACAGTGTTGCCTTGCGTCGTGATATCGACATTGAGTGTGCCCTTGCCGCTCAACATGTCGTTATTGATTGCATCCATCAATAATGGCCCAATCGTAATATTCGACATATTTTGTTTGAAGGCAATGTTTGGCGTATTACGGGCATCCACTTTTAAGCTGCCATTCATTTTGCCTTGATAAAGATTGGCTGAGAAAGGCGCTAATTCTACGATCCCTTGATTAGCATTTAATTTCAGATTGACGTCATTCGTCTTGATATTAGCTACTTTCAAGTCGCCAATATGTAACGAACCTTCAGCATTTAATTTTTTAAGCGCACTCAAATCAATCGGCGTGTCAGCTGATTTTGTATCTGCTGGTTTATCTGATTTTGTCATGTATTTATCTGCGTCTAGTTTATTCAAATCAAGATTGAATTGGAAAGTAGGATTGCTAAAGCTGGCAATGCCAACGTTGCCCTTGATGTGCAAATCATCGACATCAATCGCTAAATCAGTATTAATTTTTTCCTGCTTAAGGTCTGAGTGAAGCTTGAGGTTAAATGCACCTTGCATTGCGCCTTTAGGGAGCGCTGGGTCTGTAATGTTTAACTTGCCTGCTAGTTTTGGTAAATCAAAAATTAGCTTCTCAATATTCCCTGTAAATGGTGAAGAGAATTTTCCCTCTACTTCACGTGCGCCTTGTTTAGCTGAAAGCTCACCTGTAACGCCGCTACTCTGCACGGATTGCGGCGAGCCTTTTACATCAGCCAATGACAGTTTCGCATTTATTGTATCGTTACCTTTTTCTTGGCTAAAGCTGACATCTGCTTGTTTGCCAGTGACGACATTTTTTTGCACAGTCAATTTTGGCGCAGACAAATTGAGCGCAATTTTTGCACCCTCTTGATCACCATTGATTGCAAACTTAAGGCCATCAACCAGTAATTTCATGTTTTCTGGTTTGGCATCGATATCGCCTGCTAATGTGATGTTGGCATTCTTTAAGGAAGCAATAGCGCCATTGATTGAAGCATCTAATTTTTTGGCAACAAAATGCTGGTGTTCAACATCCGCCATGAAATTGCCAGATACATTGATTTTGGCATTCACTTTTGGTTTCTGTGTGAGGAGTTCAAAAGAGGTGTTAACCTCAAATGGGGTTGCTAGTGCAACGTGGCCTGTTTTTAGGGTGAGCTGGTTCACCATGTAAACCGTGTCTTGCATCTCATCAATAAAACGCACTTTGGTATTAGTCACGTTGACACCATCAATATCGAATTTAATTTGCTCAGACGCTTCTTCGTCCTTGCTCATCAGGTCATCAAAGTTTGTGCTGCCGTCTTTGTGACGAATTGCAGTGACGTTTAGACCATCAATATAGACGGTATCTACCACCAATTCTTTTTTGAGCAGAGGTAATACAGCCAATGAAACTTTGGCATTGTCGATGCTCGCAAATTCCCGTGCGCTATTGTGTTCAGACAATTTTACTTTGCCTAAGTCGGCGCCTAGTTTTGGCCAAAATGTCAGTTTGATGTCGCCTTCTAAATCAAGTGTGCGCTGTTTCTTCTCTTGTACAAGTTTGACGATCAGTGATTTGTAATCGTTGGGGTTAAAAGTTGCTGCGACACAAACCACCACAACAAGCATTAATGCAAAAATGCCTAGCAAGCCAAAAGCGATATATTTAAGTGTTTTTTTCATAATCACAACCTAAACAATTATTTGAAATATAAAAGGACGATTAAACCCAATGCAATGCGATACCATGCAAAAACTCTAAAGTCATGTGCTGCTATGTAGCGTATGAACGTTTTAATCGCAACCAGCGCTGATAAAAAGGCGGCAATAAAGCCAATTGCAAATAAGCCTGCATCATCCAAAGTCAGTAAATGACGATTTTTAAGTAGGTCATATCCACTCGCGGCAAACATCACTGGGACGGCCAGAAAGAATGAAAATTCCGTTGCAACTTGCCGTGAAAGTCCAAATGACATGCCACCAAGAATGGTCGCACCAGCACGAGATACGCCTGGAATTAAAGCAAGCGCTTGAGCTAAACCTATTTTAAGTGCATCCAGCATGGTCATGGACTCAATCTTGCTAATACGCGCTTTAAGTGACAATTTTTCGATATATAAAATAATCAATCCGCCAGCGATCAAAGCAATGGCAACTGAGATTGGATTGAACAAAACAGCTTTGATCTGGTGGTGGAAAAGCAGGCCTAAAATAGCGAGGGGCAGAAACGCAATCAACAGTTGCAGCACAAACTGTTGAGACTGTTTGTCGCTGGCTATTGTGCGAGCAATGGTTTTAAATCGGGCTTGGTAAAGCCATACCACAGACAAAATAGAGCCGAGTTGAATAACGATTTCAAAAACATCGCGTTTTTCTTTGTCCAGAAAATCAATCAAGTCACCCACGATAATCAGATGGCCTGTGCTGCTAATCGGGAGAAACTCGGTTGCCCCCTCGACCAGTCCTAAAAGTAGGGCCTTAAATAATAGAATTAAATCCATTTTCACTCGCTTTAAGATTGAAAGACTAAAATTTAGAAACGTTCTTCAGGTCTTAAATAACGCCACTCGCCCATTGGCAATTTCCCTAGCGTGACTCCGCCAATCCGAATGCGTTTTAGGCCGAGTACCTTTAAGCCAACTAATTCACACATGCGACGAATTTGACGTTTGCGTCCTTCACGCAGAACAAAGCGAAGCTGATCTTCATTTTGCCAAGACACTTTTGCTGGTTTGAGCTTCACCCCGTCCAGAGACAAGCCTTCATTCAGAAGGTCAAGATCGTTATAAGACAAATCGCCTTCAACGCGCACCAAGTATTCCTTCTCAACCGTTGAGTCTTCACCAATTAAATGGCGCGCGATTCGCCCATCTTGAGTAAGTACTAACAGGCCTGTTGAGTCAATATCCAAGCGTCCTGCGGGGGCAAGACCTTTAAGAAAGGTCCGTTGAAACTCTCTAGGTTGAGCATGGTGTAACAGTGGGTCATCTTGCCATTGATTATCGGGATGAATCAGCACAATGGCTGGGTTGTATCCGTCTTCCGCTTGACCAGAAACATAGCCAATCGGCTTGTTAAGGATGATCGTCACGATTTCGGATTGATGTTGTTCAGCATCTTTGCTGACTTCAATTTTCGCATTCCTCGCCACACGACTGCCTAGCTCATCCACAATTCGGCCATCTACTCTTACCCAACCATTCGTAATCCATTCATCTGCTTCGCGGCGTGAACAAAAACCAAGTTCCGCCATACGTTTTGAAAGTCGTGGAAAATCAGGATTGCTTGGCAATGGCTTAGGCGTAAACATTGGGTTGCTGGCGCGGTCATTGTTGAAGTCGCCGACTTCAAAGCCATCACGCATTTTTCCGCCACGGCGCGGTGTATCTCGGCCTGTATCATCTAAAGTTGGACGTGCTTGCTGAGGACGCGGCGCTTCATCGCGTAATCTGCCATCGTAACGGTGATTGCGTTGCGAAGCCTTGGATGAGGCATTTTCAGCATAATCTGGTGCACGTGTTTCGGCACGTTCAGCAGCCGATTCAGTCTGTGGCCTTACAACAGGTTTAGGTGCGACAGTGCGGTCGCGTTTGCTCGGGTCGCTGCGGCGGACAGGTGCTTTACTTGCACGAGGGCTAGCGCTATCTGTCGGTTTTTTTGTAATTTTAATGGTGGTCAAAATGGATGCCAAAAGTTTGATTTATATGATGTTGCGTATTATACGCTGTAACAAAACTTGCTTGGCTAGCCAGTGCATAATTTAGGCAATAAAAAACCCCACAGTAAATGCTGTGGGGTTGGTAAGTGCGCAAGATTGGTTAAACCTTGTGGTAAACCTCGCTACCTTTTTTCACAAACTCAATTGCCTTTTCTTGCATGCCTTTGTTAAGCGCTTCTTGTTCATCCAAGCCTAACTTATCTGCATAATCACGTACATCTTGTGTGATTTTCATTGAGCAGAAATGTGGGCCACACATTGAACAGAAGTGGGCTTGTTTTGCACCCTCTTGTGGCAATGTCTCATCGTGGAATTCCTTGGCTTTTTCAGGATCAAGGCCAAGATTAAATTGGTCATCCCAACGGAATTCAAAACGCGCTTTTGATAAAGCATTGTCACGAATTTGTGCACCTGGGTGGCCTTTTGCCAAGTCAGCTGCATGTGCCGCAATCTTGTAAGTAATAATCCCGACGCGCACATCTTCTTTGTCTGGCAAGCCAAGATGCTCTTTAGGTGTGACATAGCAAAGCATTGCACAGCCGTACCAGCCAATCATCGCAGCACCAATGCCTGATGTTATGTGATCATAACCTGGCGCGATGTCTGTCGTTAAAGGCCCTAATGTGTAGAAAGGCGCTTCACCGCAGTGCTCAAGTTGCAAGTCCATGTTCTCTTTAATGAGGTGCATAGGTACGTGGCCTGGGCCTTCAATCATGCACTGTACATCGTGTTTCCAAGCAATTTGTGTCAACTCGCCTAGTGTTTTGAGTTCAGCAAATTGTGCTTCGTCGTTTGCATCGTAAATTGAACCAGGACGTAAGCCATCACCCAATGAGAAGCTTACGTCATAAGCTTTCATGATTTCGCAGATGTCTTCGAAGTGTTCATAAAGGAATGATTCTTTATGATGGGCTAAACACCATTTCGCCATGATAGAGCCGCCACGAGACACGATGCCTGTCATGCGTTTTGCTGTCATGGGGATATAAGCCAAGCGAACACCGGCATGAATTGTGAAATAATCCACGCCTTGCTCTGCCTGCTCAATTAATGTGTCGCGGAAGATTTCCCATGTGAGGTCTTCTGCTTTGCCATTCACTTTCTCAAGCGCTTGGTAGATCGGCACTGTACCAATAGGCACAGGGCTATTGCGGATAATCCATTCGCGAGTTTCGTGGATGTTTTTGCCTGTTGATAAATCCATCACGGTATCGCCACCCCAACGTGTGCCCCATACCATTTTTTCAACTTCTTCTGAAATTGAAGAGCCCAGGGCTGAGTTGCCGATGTTGGCATTAATTTTTACTAAGAAATTACGGCCAATAATCATTGGCTCGATTTCAGGGTGGTTAATGTTCAATGGAATAATTGCACGACCACGTGCTACTTCGTCGCGGACAAATTCTGGCGTAATCACTTTAGGAATGCTCGCACCAAAATCATGGCCTTTATGTTGTGTTTGCAACAATTCGCTCATGTTTTCGCGACGTTGATTTTCACGAATCGCGATGTATTCCATTTCTGGGGTGATGATGCCTTTGCGCGCATAGTGCATTTGGCTCACGTTCATGCCGGCTTTAGCACGGCGTGGATGGCGTGAAAGGTTAAAGCGCATTTCAGCCAGAGCAGGGTCGTTTTGACGTTCCACGCCAAATGCGGAACTTGGGCCATCTAGCTGCTCAGTATCGTTTCGCTCTTCAATCCATTTAGCGCGCAAAGCTGGTAAGCCGTTACGGATATCGATTTTAACTGCTGGGTCTGTGTAAGGGCCAGAGGTGTCATACACCATCACAGGAGGATTTTTTTCAGCACCAAAAGCAGACGGTGTGTCGCTGAGGCTGATTTCACGGAAAGGTACTTGAATGTCAGGGCGAGAGCCTTGCACATAGACTTTACGTGAGTTGGCGAAAGATTGTTTGGTTGCTGGATCAATCTCAGCATGTTCACCTACAAAGTGGGCGAGGTTTTTATCAGTGGCGTTCAATTTCTACTCCAAGTAAGTAATACAACGGAGTAGGGAAGCGGTGGACTAGCTTCCCTACGGCGGCATAACCCGCATCAGGTTCAAAGGGTGTATCTCACTCCAAAACAATGTGTTGGAGACCCCTAGCAATGCCCTCAAAATTACGCGAAAAACCCCGCAAAAGCAAGCGATAAAATGAATTGGCTTCGGTTATAATGCTAATCAAAGATTGATTTAAAAAGGGTTAGCAATGAGTTTGAAACAAGAGTCAGCGCAAGTGACGCAGTCACGCTTCAATATGATTGAGCAACAAATCCGCCCTTGGGACGTCTTGGACGGTGCGGTACTTGATCTGCTCGCAAAATTACCAAGAGAAGATTTCGTGCCTAAACAATATGTCGGTTTGGCGTTTGCGGATTTGGAAATCCCGCTAGGGGATGGTCAATTGATGCTTGCACCAAAAATGGAGGGACGTATTCTTCAGTCTTTAGCGATTAAGAAAACGGATAAAGTCCTTGAGATTGGTACTGGCAGTGGTTACCTCACGTCGCTGATCGCACTGCAGGCTAAGCAGGTTGACAGTGTTGAACTCAACGCAAAAATCAGTAAACAAGCGGCTAAAAATATTGCTGCACAAGGGATTAAAAATGTGAATTTGGTGGTGGCGGATGGTATGCAAGGGTTGCCAGCTGGTGCGCCTTATGACGTGATTGTTTTTACGGGGTCCACCCCTTTATTGAATACGCAGGTTCAGCGACAGCTTGCTGAGGGTGGCCGTATGTTCGTCGTGGTTGGCGATGCGCCAGCAATGCAAGCAACACTTATCACCCGAATTTCAGCAGATAATTTTAAAGCCGATGTTTTGTTTGAAACGTGCTTGCCCGCCATTGAAAATGCACCGCAATCAGAAAAATTTGAGTTCTAGTCTTTAAGCAACTTTCTTAAAAAGCGATATTGAATAATATGCGTCTTAATTACTTATTTTTGTTGCTTGGTTTGGCTCTTGGCCATCACGCCCAAGCGGCCGATAGCCAAAATTTGATGCAGATTTATCAGCAAGCATTGAGTCGCGATCCTGTATGGGCTTCTGCACAAAGTAGCCATTTAGCGAGTCAAGAAAAATTAGCGCAAGGCAATGCCCTGTTTTTGCCAACAGTGACTTTTAATTCGGGTGTGAGTGCAACGCAATCTGATGCCAAGTTTTTTGGAGGTGCCACATCAGTATTGCGTGGCGGGCAGAATAATTTTGAAAGCTACAACTACGGCGTAAATGTGAGCCAGCCGATTTATCGTAAGCAAATTCGTGCGCAATTTGAGCAAGCTAAAAGCCAGGTCGCTCAAGCAGATAAACAACTATTGTTGGCTAAGCAAGGTCTTATTATTCGATCCTCTAAGGCTTACTTTGACGTGTTGCTAGCGCAAGATAAAATTGATTTGATTGGCGCACAAAAAACGGCGATTAATAAACAACTTGAGCAAGCTAAAGCCAATTTCGAGGTTGGCACTTCTACGATTACTGATTTTAATGAAGCGCAGGCCCGATTTGATTTAGTGGTGGCGCAAGAGATTGCCGCGATGAATGATTTAGAGGTCAAAAAGCGCGCCATTCAAGCGATTGTAGGCTCAACTCCTCAGGCGCTTGTTGGTGTGAGAAGTGATTTGGTGGCGCAATCACCAGAGCCAATTGAAATGGAAAAATGGGTAGAGGTTGCTGAACAAAATAATTTGACGATTGCCCTTCAACAACAGGCACTAGAAATTGCCACTCAAGAAGTTGAACGACAAAATGCTGGGCACATGCCAACTTTAGATGCGGTGGCTGGGTATAACAATAACTATGCAAACGGCACGGCGACAGGTCTTGGAAACGGCAGTGACATAACGAGCGCAAGCATTGGTCTACAGCTTCAAATTCCACTTTATCAAGGCGGCTTGGTCAGTTCTAAAGTGCGAGAGGCTGTTGCGAACAAACAAAAGGCACTGGATGATTTAGAAGCCGCTAAACGTCAAGCAGACTTGGATACGCGTTCAGCGTATTTGAATCTTTCAAGTAGTGTGGCGCAAATTAAGGCTTACGAGCAGGCGTTGAGTTCTAGCCAAAGTCAGCTCGATTCCACCAATCTTGGTTATGAGGTGGGTGTGCGAACAAGTGTGGATGTGCTGAATGCGCAACAACAATATTTCAGTGCTAAGCGAGATTTACTGCAATCCCGCTATACTTATTTGGTGAATATTTTATCGCTTAAATCCGCAGTTGGTTTGTTGGGCGAGACCGATGTAGAAAGCGTGAATCAACAGCTAGTAAGCCGCTAATCGGCGGGGAGTCACCATGAAAAATGCAGCATATAAGGCAGATCGCAATCAAAGTCAGTTGGTGGCTGTGGATATGCAAACCAAGCTCAGTCGTGTGATGTCGTCAGATATTGATGGCGTGATTAAAAATTGCGCTATTCTTTTACAAAGTGCTGCTCTCCTTGAAATCCCCACTATTTTTACCGAACAATATCCTAAAGGCCTTGGGTTGACTGTGCCTGAGTTATCTCCATATTTGGCAGGTAAAAAAGCGGTTGAGAAAACAGCCTTCTCTTGCTGTGCTGAACCCGCTTTTAACCGTCAACTGTTGGGTGACCATACACAAGTCATTTTGGTTGGGATGGAAGCGCACATTTGTGTTCTGCAAACCGCACTGGATTTGCTAGCTCAAGGCAAAACCGTGTTTGTCCTTGAAGATGCCGTGATTTCGCGCAACCCTGAAAATAAGCGTAATGCGCTTAACAGAATGCGTGAAGCTGGGGTAATCATCAGTAATATTGAGTCTTTGGTGTTTGAATGGCTGGGTGTTGCAGAAGGCGATGCCTTCAAGAAAATCAGCCAGCTCGTCCGCTAGCTTTTATTTGTTTGGCAAGTATTTCGCTATCAACTCCATAAGTCTTTGCGTCGCGCCGCTCGCACTTTTGCTAAAGCTCAAGGCCGCATCGCTCATTGCTTTTCTTGCTTCTACATTGTTCATCAGATCGCTTAACTTTTCTGCGAGTTCTTGCGAGTTGTGTACACGAATTGCAGCGCCCGCTTGCACTGCAGAATCTGTGGCATCGCTAAAATTAAAGGTAAATGGGCCGATTAAAACTGGCTTGCCCATTGCGCTGGCCTCAATAAGATTTTGTCCGCCAAGGGGTAGTAAGCTTCCGCCAATAAATGCAACATCGCATGCCGCATAATAAGTAAACATCTCACCCATGCTGTCACCAAGAATCACGCTACAGTTTGGAATATCGCCAGCCACTGTGCCCATCGAGAATTCTGAACGACGGCAAAAAGCTTGGTGATGTTTTGTGAGTAGCATCGCGACCTCATCGAACCGTTGCGGATGTCTTGGCACAATCACCGTCAGTAAATTGTCAATTCCACTTGCGGCTATGGCCTCTAAAATTAAAGCTTCTTCCCCATCTCGGGTGCTTGCGGCTAAAAAGATAGGGCGTTTTAAGCCTAGTAAGCCACGCAAGTAACGTCCGCGTTCGGCCTCGTCCGCTGGGGGGGTGACATCAAACTTAAGATTGCCCATCACAGTTGCTTTATTCGCGTTGCCGAGCAAGGCATTCAGGCGATTTGCGTCTTGTTCAGTTTGCGCAGCAATGGCGCTTAAATTTGCTAAACCTAGCGCTGAAAGTTTGCCAACTTTTGCGTAGCCCCTTGCTGAGCGCTCAGAAAGTCGTGCATTCACCAATAGCAATGGAATCGCTTGTGCTTTGCAACTTGCAATCAAATTAAACCAAAGCTCTGTCTCCATCAGTAAACCCAATGTTGGCCGGTAATGTTTTAAGAATCCTTTAACAGCATCTGGCGTGTCGTAAGGTAAGTAACACCGCGAGATTCGCGGATATTTTTCTTTTGGGAAAAGTTGCTCGCTCGCCTCGCGGCCTGTTGGGGTGGTGTGACTCAGCAAAATTTGGTGTGCGGGATATTGATCAAGTAAAGCTTCAATTAAAGGCTTTGCCGCGCGTGTTTCGCCAACCGATACGCAATGTAACCAAATCAGTGGTTGCGAAGCAGCTTGGTTATAAAACCCATAACGCTCAGACCAATGCTCAAGGTACGCAGGTTGTTTCAATCCGCGCCATAAAAGCTTAAGGATGGTGAAGGGCAAGAGGAGATACAGCAACGCTGAGTAATGAAGTCGTGTCATGGACTAATTTTCTCACAGATTGTGATTCACAATGTAGCTAGAATTGTCTAGAAAACTATTTTTATTTTGGTTAGTAAACACTCACTAAATGGCAATCATTGCCTGCCATTTAGTGAGTGAAAGATGCACCAAAAAAGCACAGTCAAAATGTAAAATAATGTTAAATATATTGCTTGACCAACACAACAAAATGGAATAATTTTGCAAATCATCACAACATATTGTGGTTTGACCAAATATTAAGCACAATTCAACTTTACATAAAGATTGTGTAAATGCTAAACAAATTACAGAACAAAACAGGGATTCCGCCAATGTTACAAGCCGTTAAAACACCAGAAGAAGCTGCGATGTCAGAAAACAATCAAAAAGAAGTGCCAATGCAATCGGTATCATTGGATATCTGGGATAAAAAATACCGCCTCAAAACTAAACAAGGCGATCATGTTGACCAAAATATGGACGATAGTTATTCACGTGTTGCGCGTGCATTGGCTGACGTGGAAGAAGAGAGTAAGCGTGCTGAGTGGCACGAAAAATTCTTATGGGCATTGCGTCATGGTGCAATTCCTGCGGGCCGTATTACTTCAAATGCTGGTGCGCTGGAGCATAAGCCAGCAACAAGTACTATTAACTGCACGGTATCCGGCATTGTTGAAGACAGCATGGATGGCATCTTAAATAAGGTGCATGAAGCGGGTCTTACATTAAAAGCGGGTTGCGGTATTGGTTATGAGTTCTCAACGCTCCGTCCAAAAGGTGCTTTTGTAGCGGGTGCTGGTGCGTACACAAGCGGCCCACTCTCATTCATGGATATCTTCGATAAGATGTGTTTCACAGTGTCGTCTGCTGGTGGCCGTCGTGGCGCGCAAATGGCGACATTCGATATCTCACATCCTGACGTGACTGATTTTATCAAAGCGAAACGCGAAGCTGGTCGCTTACGCCAATTCAATCTTTCATGCTTAATCACAAAAGAGTTTATGGAAGCAGTCAAGGCTGATGCTGATTGGAAGCTCGCATTCCCTGTGACATCAAAGGAAGCAACGGTTGATGCGCTAGATACTAAAGATGAAGCACAAGTAGTATGGCGCGAATGGCCAATCAAAGACAAATACCTCACCCGCGAGTCAGATGGCAAAACAGCTTGCCGCGTTTACAAAACGATTAGAGCGCGCCGTTTGTGGGATGTCATTATGTCCTCAACATACGATTTCGCTGAGCCTGGCTTTATCTTGATTGACCGCGTAAACGAAATGAACAATAACTGGTTCTGCGAAAATATCCGCGCAACTAACCCATGCGGTGAGCAACCATTGCCACCTTATGGCGCTTGTTTGTTAGGTTCTGTGAACTTAACTAAATTTGTACGCAATCCATTTACTGATCAAGCAACATTCGATTGGGATGAATATCGCCAAGTTGTCTCTATTTTCACGCGTATGCTCGATAACGTCGTCGAAATTAACGGTTTACCGCTAGAACAACAGCGTGCAGAAATCGCGCGCAAACGTCGTCACGGCATGGGCTATTTAGGCCTAGGTTCAACACTCACGATGTTGAAAATGAAATATGGTGAAGAAGCTTCAGTGGCTTTCACAGAGGAAGTTACTAAAGTAATGGCTGAAACAGGTTGGACAGTCGGCATTGATTTAGCCAAAGAAAAAGGCGCTGCACCTATCATGGACGAAGAGTTCGTGGTGACAGGTGACATGCTTTCAAAACGCCCAGAAATGGTGAAGGATGGCTTTAAGCTAGGTGATAAAGTAAAAGGTAAAGTCTTGATGGGCATGTACAGCCGCTATATGCAGCAGTTCCCAGAAGCTTTGCGTAAACAAATCGCTAAAACAGGCGTGCGTTTTAGTCACCATAGCTCAATCGCGCCAACAGGCACGATTTCACTTTCACTCGCAAACAACGCAAGTAACGGCATTGAGCCTTCATTTGCTCACCATTACGCACGTAACGTGATTCGTGAAGGTAAGAAATCAAAAGAGAAAGTGGACGTATTTTCATATGAGCTATTAGCTTATCGTGAGTTAATCAATAGCAAAGCGATGCCATTTAGTGATGCGGAAGATGAGAAGTTGCCAGATTACTTCTTAGATTCATCGACCATTCAAGCAAAAGCGCATGTGGATATTCAAGCGGCAGCGCAAAAATGGATTGATAGCTCAATCTCAAAAACCATCAACGTACCCACAGATTATGACTTTGAAGATTTCAAAAACATCTATCTCTACGCTTACGACAAAGGCTTGAAAGGTTGCACCACTTTCCGCTTTAACCCAGAAGCCTTCCAAGGTGTTTTGGTGACAGAAAAAGACTTAGAAAACACTACCTACAAATTCACGCTAGAAGATGGCACAGTGGTTGAGGTGAAGGGTAACGAAGAGATTGAATACGACGGCGAAATGCACTCAGCCGCCAATCTATACGACGCCCTAAAAGAAGGTTACTACGGCAAGTTCTAATATTAAGAAGTTTAAATATAAAACACCGTATTACCGAAAAAATTAAAGAGAGAACAACATGGCAATTAAAATTGAAAAGAAAATCACAGGCTTCGGTTTAGTGACAGAAGAAGACAAAGCAAAGGCCGCAGAAGTTGCCGCTACGCCAGCACAATCGGCGACTATCGTCCAAATGGGCGAGCCACTGAGCCGCCCGGATAAATTAGTCGGTAACACCTACAAAATTAAAACGCCAGTGACTGAGCATGCGCTCTACATCACCATTAACGACGTCGTGATGAACGAAGGCACACCACAAGAGCACCGCCGTCCATTTGAGATTTTTATTAATTCAAAAAACATGGACCACTTCCAGTGGATTGTTGCCCTCACGCGCGTGATGTCTGCTGTGTTCCGTAAAGGTGGTGATGTGACTTTCTTGGTAGAAGAGCTACACAGCGTATTTGACCCAAGCGGTGGCTACTTCAAAAAAGGCGGTAAATACATCCCTAGCCTCGTGGCTGAAATCGGTGAAGTGGTAGAACAACACTTACAAGAAATCGGCATGCTTAAAAAAGCTGGCCTAGATGAACACCAACAAAAGCTTGTAGCTGAAAAGAAAAAAGAATTCTTAGAAAAGCATGCAAAATCTGGCGGCGATGAAAATGCAGAAGGCTTTCCAGCAGGTGCACAGCTTTGTGCGAAATGTAGCACCAAAGCCGCCATTATTATGGATGGCTGCCTCACCTGCCTCAATTGCGGCGAGAGTAAATGCGGTTAATCAAAGTATTTGATGCAAAATAAAAACCCGCCTAGGCGGGTTTTTTGTTGATAAGCGATTAAAATAAAGATGTTAGTGCAGTGAATAAGGTAGTAAGTTTGGGTAACCAGATGGATGAGCCGTCATTGACTTAGTGTGACCCTGCCGATATAGATTAAGCGCACTAACACCCTTCATCTTAAGTAGCTCTTAAGCGCTAGGCAATAAAAAAGGAACCATCAAGGTTCCTTTTTTATTTTTTGCGAATGAAGATGAGTAACTTCGATAAGCAATCTTTGAATTATTTGTTCATTACGTACATTGTTACTTCAAAGCCGAAACGCATTTCTGTCGCTGCTGGTTTAGTCCACATGGTAAAACTCCTTAATGAATGTTTTATAACTGCCTTAGAAGAATTCTTATTCTACGGAGTGAGCCTGACACTGTCGTTGTAAGCATCATTAAGCTTGTCTAGTGATTATCATGAAAACCATTCTTACACAGCAAAGACACTTAGGCTGTTTATAGGCCGATTTTAAGTTTAATGCGGCGTAAAATTTGCGTGAGCGCATTGCCATCTAGCTTGTAATGTTTGTGTAGCGGTTTTTTCACTTCCCAGCTTGCTTTCATGCCGGCAGGAAATGTCACTAAATCGCCTTTGCCAAATTTGACTGGCTTGCCACCCTCTGGGGTAATCACACATTCGCCCTCTAAAATGTAGGCAATTTCTTGTTCTGGAAATACCCAAGGGAATACAGATACTTCTTTTTCCCAAGTCGGCCATTTAGCCACGTTGAGGCTATCGAGTCTGCTTTGTGCTGGTTTTTTCTCTACGACGATATTTTGCATATATACCTTTGTAAATGGGGTTGCAGTAATGACGAAAAGCGCTATTTTAACTGATAAGCTAAGCCACAAGTTTGTGGATATTTTTAATGTTGTCATTGGGACAAAATTAGGATTAAACTTTACAGGCAAAGAAGTTGAATAAGGCTTTAATTGGGGGTCAGGTATGGATAATAAATACGCACTTGGCAGTACTAAAGTTGCCACAGAACATCATGAGGCGGCGCATAAATCAGCGGTGCAATCGCGAGTTTGTAAGTTTTGCAAAAGCGCTAATTTAGTGCTTTGCCCGACGATGCATGACCATAAGTGCTCAGACTGTGATGAGTGGCAACAAGATGTTGAAAAAAGTTATGCCACGGGAAGAAGCAGTGAATATTAATCCTATGTTAATCCGTGCTATTTTTCGTGAGTTTCCGATTCGAGATGTTTTAAGTTAAGTCTCCGCAGCTTAGGCGCAAGTGTGGCGGTAGCTGCCACCACGCCAAGTGTCATCAAGCCGCCAAAGATCACGGATGGAATCAAACCCATTACCCTCGCCATGAGGCCAGATTCAAAAGCCCCTAACTCATTTGAAGAGCCAATAAACAAACCGTTGATAGAGGCAACTCTGCCACGCATGTGGTCTGGTGTGGCGAGTTGCATAATCGTGGTGCGTAAGACAACTGAAACACCATCACACACACCTGAAAGCATCAAGAGCACTGCAGCAAACCAGAAATGTGGCGTCAGTGCAAAAGCAATGATGCAAACACCAAAACCAGCGACTGACAACAATAGCCATTTGCCAGCATTTTCATCAATTGGATGCTTGGCTAAATATGCGCCGGTGATAATTGCGCCGATGGCTGGTGAAGCACGCAGAATGCCTAGGCCCTCAGGGCCATAGTGATAAACATCGTGAATAAAAGCGGGTAACATCGCCACCGCACCACCAAACAGTACGGCAAACATATCAAGTGCTTGACCGCTCAAAATCACTTGGTGGTTATATACAAAACGCACCCCTTCGGCGATACCAGAAAAAATCGCTTTTTCTGCCACCACTTTTGGGGTGTGTACGTTGAGAGTAAGTAAGGCAATTCCTGAAGCGAAAGCTAAGCCAGAAGAGACTAAGTAAGCGACTTCTAAGCTGGTCCAGCCAACCAAGATTCCGCCAATCGCTGGGCCGGTGATTAAACCAAATTGGAATGCGGCACTACCGATGCTTGCGCCTTTTGCATATTCCTGGCGCGGCATGATGGAAGCGAAAATTGCGCTGTATGTGGGTGCAATAAAAGCGCGAGCTAAACCAATCAGAGCGATTGCACCGTAAATCCATAGTGTTGGGTCGCCTGATAATTTGCCATTTGTGATTGTATAAATTAACAAGGCTGCAATCATGAGCGTGAATGAGGAACTTACCCCAAAGTTACGCCTTGAGTAATGGTCTACCGCATAGCCCGCAAATAAGGCCGTGCAAAAGTAGGGGATGATTTCAGCCAGGCCTATGAGACCAAGCGAGAGTGGGTCGTGTGTGATTTGGTACAAATGCCAGCCTACGACCACCGCCATGATTTGGTAGGAAAGCACCATCAAAACGCGATAACTGAGTAGTTTGAAGAAACTCAAATTGCGTAGCGGATTCGCACTTTGATGTGCTGGGGGATGGTTATTTTTGACCATCAAGTTACTGCTTAAATTTTTTGAAAGTGACCACTAACACGTCACGATAAGCAGGCTGTGTAGGGTCTAATGGTACGATAGGGGTTACTCCGTGCATGCAACGATGATCGTTGACGATAGCAACATCTAAAGGCTCAGTAAGTGTAAAACTATCTAAATTTTTGTGTTCCAAATCGTGCATGGTGGTGGTGCCACTGGAAATATTTTGGCGTTTCACCATCATCACTAATACAAAGTCCACGCCATCACGATGAATGCCTTCAGGTGTAGGTTTGCCAAAAGCTTCGTCATTGGCTTCAATGCGAAACTGATGGCATTCAATGTGCCAAGGCGTATTGGGCATCAGCTCGCTAAACACAGTTTGGCAAAATTTAAGCACGGATTGCATGCTATTACTTTGGATAGTGCTGGTTTGTATCGCTTCAAAGTCACGCGCAATGCCACCATTAAGCGCATTGTAATTTAGACTTTGGTAATGAGGTTGATGCGGCGCTAGAACGATCTCACTGTTTCTAGAAGTCGTATTTAATACGGCATAACGACGACGACGATAACGTCCCCCGTCCGCCATGTGTTCATCGAGCGGCATGTTGTTCCAGCTGTTTGCAAAATCAGACCAATCACTTAAGGCATCTGGAGATTGCGTCAATAGCCAAGCCTGCATTGCTGCACTTGGACAAAAGCTAAAGCCTGTTTTTGTAACTGTCGCGAGTAGATCTTCGCGCAGTTTAAGCAATGGGTGCGTACCTGCCAAAATGATATTTTTCCGAAAAGAGGTTGTGCGCACAAAGCACACTCATTAAACCAAGTCCAACATGATAGCGAATAGACGAAGATATATAAAAATAATTTCAGCATTATTTGTGATTGATCAAAATATAATGGTTTATCAATCGACGAGGCGTGAAAATGAATCAGCAATTTAAGTTGTTACGTGAAAAGCGCTTTTTGCCATTTTTTTGTACCCAATTTTTGGGCGCACTCAATGACAATGTCTTCAAAACTGCTTTAATTACCATGGCGGTATTTCACACGGCTGATTTAACCTCACTTAATGGCGCGGTCCTTGCCACCTTGTTGCCAGGCATTTTTATTTTGCCTTTCTTTTTATTCTCGGCCTCGGCAGGGCAAATTGCCGATAAGTTTGAAAAGTCTCAGCTCATTCGTTTTGTCAAAATATTTGAAGTCATTTTGATGCTATTTGCGGCGCTTGGGTTTGTGCTCCATCTGTTTTGGCTATTAGTTTTGGCGCTTTTTATGATGGGCATGCACTCCACTTTATTTGGGCCAGTGAAATACGCTTATCTGCCGCAAAATCTCGCTGAGTCTGAATTGGTTGGCGGCAATGGCATGGTGGAAATGGGCACCTTTGTTGCTATCTTATTGGGGCAAATGATTGGCGCGGGGCTTGGCATGCATCAAGGCGGTGAGCTGTTAACGGGCTTGAGTATTCTGGGCCTAGCCTTGCTCGGCTATATGGCTAGCAAGCAAATTCCTAACTCTCCTGCGGCTGAACCTCATCTCAACATCAATTGGAACCCAATGACAGAAACGGGTCGTAATATCGCGTTTGTTTGGAAAAGTCAGTCAATATGGCTGGCGATTATTGGCATCTCATGGTTTTGGTTTTATGGCGCGATCTTACTTGCGCAATTCCCTGTATTTGCCAAGGAGATTTTGCATGGCGACGAAAGTGAGTTCATTCTCTTGCTTGCGGTATTTTCAGTCGGGGTTGGGGTTGGTTCGCTACTGTGCGAAAAGCTATCCAAAGGCATCGTAGAAATTGGCTTGGTGCCAATTGGGGCCATGGGCATGATGGCGTTTGGGGTGGATTTATATACGGCTAGCGCGAGTGGTGTTGCTGATTGGCGCTTGCTATTGGATATTGCCTTGATTGGTTTATTCGGCGGAGTTTATATCGTGCCGCTTTATGCACTGATTCAATCTCGCGCCCAGAAGACCCATCAATCTAGAGTGATTGCCGCGAACAATATTTTGAATGCTTTGTTCATGGTGATATCCGCGGTGTTTGCGATGATGATATTTAAGTTAGGGCTTAACATTCCACAACTATTTTTAGTCACCGCGCTGATGAACCCGCTGGTGATTATTTACCTGTGTTTACGTCAGCCTGAATACTTCAGCCGCATGAAAAGCTGGCTAGGTGGGTAAAATGAAAACTGTCATTTTTCGTTCGCCCTGAGCCTGTCGAAGGGCATTAACATTCATAGTTCGACTAGCTCACCACAAACGGCTTCTTGGTTTTGTTTAGTTATCTTCACCCAAGGTCGCCAACATATCGGCTTGGTGCTCTGCAGCAAGTGCGCCAATTAATTCGTCCATATCACCCTCGGTAATCGCGTCAATCTTATAAAGCGTGAGGTTGATGCGGTGGTCGGTAATACGGCCTTGCGGGTAGTTGTAAGTGCGGATGCGCTCAGAGCGGTCGCCAGAACCAATCAAACTTTTACGCTCACTCGCGATTTTCGATTGTTGTGCGCGAACTTCCGCATCTTTAATTCGTGCGACTAACACGCTCATCGCTTGGGCTTTGTTTTTGTGTTGGCTTCGGTCATCTTGGCATTCCACCACAATGCCGGTTGGCAAGTGGGTAATCCGCACAGCGGAATCGGTTTTGTTAATGTGCTGACCACCCGCGCCACTGGCACGGTAGGTATCAATACGAATTTCCGCAGGATTAATCACGACATCACTGACTTCATCTGCTTCTGGCAATACCGCAACAGTACATGCAGATGTATGAATGCGGCCTTGTGTTTCAGTGTCAGGGACGCGTTGCACGCGGTGACCACCAGACTCAAATTTAAGTTTTGAATAAGCGCCGTGGCCTTCTACCTTGGCAATAATTTCTTTGTAGCCACCCACCTCAGAGTCACTTGCTGAAACGATTTCTACTTTCCAGCGTTGACGCTCTGCATAACGTGAATACATGCGGAATAAGTCGCCTGCAAATAAAGCGGATTCATCCCCACCCGTGCCGGCACGGATTTCTAAGAAGATATTGCGTTCATCGTTAGGGTCTTTAGGTAGCAAGAGTTTTTGTAGTTCGTTTTCAACGGCTTCTAAAGTAGCTTTGCCGTTTTCAATTTCTTCTTGTGCAAATTCTTTCATTTCGGGATCGGAGAGCATTTTTTGCGCTTCAGCAATATCGGCTTCGCCTTGCTCAAAGGCACGAAATTGCTCAACGATGGGGGTGATTTCAGCATGCTCTTGCGTGAGCTTACGGTAGTTATCCATGTTGGATGTTGCGCCTTCGCTACTGAGCAGGCGGTTGAGTTCGTCTAAACGCTCGCTTAATGTCGCGAGCTTTTTCATCATGGATGGTTTCATTGCTGTTTCTTTGTCTAAAGATTAAGTTTTAATTTGGTAAAGTTGACGCAACAGCGTCTCTAGTTGTTCGTGCTCATGCCCTGTGCTGTGGTTGAGCGCATGACTTGGGGCATGTAAAAATTTATTGGTGAGTGCATTGCTCAAGGCCTCAATGACCGCGGCGGGATCTTCGCCTTTTGCCAATAGTTTTTGTGCTTTTTCAAGTTCAGTTAAACGTAAATTTTCTGCCTGATCACGGAGTGCGCGTATGGTTGGCACGGCGTCGCGTGTCTTGAGCCAATGCATAAAGTGTTCAACACGCTCAGTGATAATCACTTCGGCTTCAAGTGCTGCCTCTTGGCGGTTTCCTAAGCCCTCTTGGACCACTTGGGCCAAATCATCGACTGTATATAAATACACATCATCTAATTTTGCGACTTCAGGTTCAATGTCACGCGGCACAGCCAAATCAACCATGAACATTGGGCGGCGTTTACGCGCTTTTACTGCCCGTTCCACCATCCCTAGCCCGACGATGGGTAATTGGCTTGCTGTGCTGGTGATCACAATATCAAATTCATGTAACCGGTCAGGCAATTCGGATAATAAAATGGCTTGGCCATTAAATAATGCTGCCAACTCTTCTCCGCGCTCTAGGGTTCGATTGGCTACAGTGATACTGGCCGGTTTTTGTGCGGTAAAGTGTTCAGCGCAAAGCGTAATCATTTCGCCCGCGCCGATAAACAGGACATGCTTATCTTGCAGATTGCCGAATAAACGTTGGGCTAAACGCACTGACGCAGCAGCCATCGAAAGCGAACTTGCTCCGATGTCTGTGGAAGTGCGCACTTCTTTGGCGACGGCAAAGGTACGCTGAAAAAGTTTGTGCAGAAGGGTGCCAACGGTGCCAGCTGTTTCAGCAATTTTGACGGCTTGTTTCATTTGTCCCAAGATTTGTGGTTCGCCTAGCACCATAGAATCCAAACCAGATGCCACACGAAATGCATGTTTAACAGCCTCGTCGCTCGGCAAGGTGTAAATGTAGGGCTGAATGTTGTCACGATCGAGCTTGTGATATTGCGCAAGCCAAGCAAGCGCTTGTTCTGGGTGTGAGGTGTTGCAGTAAAGCTCAGTGCGGTTGCAGGTCGATAAAATCGCAGCCTCACGCACGCCATGTGAGGTCAAGTCGCGAAGTGCATGGGCTAAGGTTTCATGTTGAAACGCCACGTTTTCGCGAATAGAGATTGGGGCTGTGGTGTGATTGACACCAACCGTGAATAATTGCATTTCGCAATTTTCCAGCATCCGGACTTCTTAAGCAAGAAACATAAGCAATAAAATAGCCGATTAGTCTGTTAATTCATGCCTAAATGCGGTTAAAATAATCGTTTTTACTGCATATAGATTCTTTAAAATATTATGGCTAAACAATTCAGAATTGCTCCAAGTATCCTTTCAGCAAACTTCGCCAAACTAGGTCAAGAAATCACAGACGTGATTACGTCTGGTACTGACCTTGTGCACTTTGACGTGATGGATAACCATTACGTCCCAAACTTAACGATTGGCCCATTGGTTTGTGAGTCTATCCGTGAAATTTCTAAAAATGCGGGTGCGTTGATTGACGTGCATTTGATGGTGAAGCCAGTGGATCGTATCATTCCTGACTTCGCAAAAGCTGGCGCGAACATTATTACTTTCCATCCTGAGGCTTCGGATCATATTGATCGTAGTTTAGCGATGGTGCGTGACTTAGGTTGTAAATCTGGCTTGGTGTTTAACCCAGCGACACCACTTCACTACCTAGACCACGTCATGGACAAAGTGGACATGATTTTGTTGATGTCTGTGAACCCGGGCTTTGGCGGTCAAAAATTCATTCCTGAAACATTAAACAAACTGCGTTTAGCACGTGCAAAAATCGACGCTTACACAGCACAAACCGGTCGCGAGATTTGGTTGGAAGTGGACGGCGGCGTGAACGTAGCGAACATTGCTGAAATTGCCCGTGCTGGTGCGGATACATTTGTAGCGGGTTCAGCGGTGTTTGGTGCAGGTAAAGATACTGATCCTAACCGATACAACTCGATTGTTTCTGAATTGCGCGCCCAATTGGCGACAGTCTAATTTAGACGCATTGCAATGAAAGCACCTCAAATTTATACAAAGCAAACAAGTTGGCGATGGTGGGACTAATTCTGTCATCGCTTGCGACGTTAATGTCGCACTGGATTTAAAAAATGGTGCGTTAGCAACCGCTTGTTAAAAAATTTGAGGCCTTTATGTTAGAAACTATCAATCAATCAGAATTTAATGCGCTAGCTGCTCAAGGCTTTAATCGCATTCCCTTAGTGATCGAGACTTTTGCGGATCTCGACACACCGCTCTCGCTTTACCTCAAGCTTGCTAATGCACCGTTCTCCTATTTGCTTGAATCTGTGCAAGGTGGCGAGCGTTTTGGGCGTTATTCCATCATTGGTTTGCCAGCACGCACGCGTATTGTGGCGAATCGCCGTGATGTGCAGGTGTTGCAAGACAATAAGGTGGTTGAAACCGCTAGCGATGTGAATCCACTAGACTTTGTCCAAAGCTATCAAGCGCGCTTCAAAGTGCCGCCTTATCAAGGCTTGCCTCGCTTTACTGGGGGCTTGGCTGGTTATTTTGGCTACGATACCGTGCGTTATATCGAGCGCCGTTTAGCTGACAAGGTGAAGCCCGATGATGTGAACGTACCTGATGTGTTGCTGATGGTGTCTGAAGAGCTGGCAGTAGTGGACAATTTATCAGGCAAGCTTTACTTCATTGTTTATGCAGATCCGGCTGAACAAGATGCTTATGCAAAAGCAAAGCGTCGTTTAGCTGAGTTGATTCTGCGTTTACGCAAATCAGTTTCAATTCCTGAAGCGCAAGCGCTCAAGCAAGAACAAGCCCAGTCGGATTTCGGCGAGGCTAATTTCAAAGCAGCGGTTGAAAAAGCAAAGCGCTATATTTTTGATGGAGACATCATGCAAGTGGTGTTGTCTCAGCGCATGTCACAACCATTTTATGCGCCACCACTTTCTCTATACCGTGCGCTTCGTAGCTTGAATCCATCGCCTTATATGTTCTATTACGATATGGGTGACCATCATGTCGTCGGCGCATCTCCAGAGATTTTAGTGCGTCTTGAAGACGGCACCGTGACAGCTCGTCCAATTGCGGGTACACGTCCTCGCGGTAAAACACGGGAGCAAGATTTGGCATTGGCAGATGAGTTGTTGGCTGACCCAAAAGAACGCGCAGAACATGTCCAATTAATGGACTTAGGTCGTAATGATGTGGGCCGCGTTGCGCAAACAGGCACAGTAAAAGTCACTGACAATATGATGATTGAGCGTTATTCCCACGTGATGCATATTGTTTCGAATGTGGAAGGCAAGCTCAAACCTGGCATGGATGCGATTGATGTGTTGAAAGCGACGTTTCCCGCCGGTACGGTAAGTGGCGCACCAAAAGTACGTGCTATGGAAATCATTGATGAATTAGAGCCGATTAAACGCGGGATTTATGCTGGCGCTGTGGGATATTTAGGCTTTAATGGTGATATGGACGTGGCGATTGCAATTCGTACTGGCGTGATTAAAAACAATAAGCTTTATGTGCAAGCAGGTGCGGGCATCGTGGCCGACTCTGTGCCTGAAAGTGAATGGATGGAAACGCAAAACAAAGCGCGCGCGGTGTTACGTGCTGCCGAGTTAGTTAATTTGGGCCTAGATACCGGCCTGGAAGGTAAGGAGTAAGCCATGCTATTAATGATTGATAATTACGACTCCTTTACCTATAACCTCGTGCAATATTTGGCTGAACTAGGTCAAGATGTGCAGGTTTACCGTAATGATGAAATTGACTTAGCTAAAATAAAGTCGCTCAATCCCGACCATATTGTGATTTCACCCGGCCCATGTACCCCAAATGAAGCGGGCATTTCTGTGCCATTGATTCATGAGTTTGCAGGCAAAATTCCTTTGCTTGGTGTGTGTTTGGGGCATCAAAGTATCGGCCAAGCTTTTGGTGGTAAAATTGTGCATGCAAAACAATTGATGCACGGTAAAACATCATTGATTCATCATAAAAATATTGGTGTGTTTAAAGACCTGCCTAATCCATATACGGCGACGCGTTATCACTCATTGGTGATTGAGCGTGAAAGCATTCCTGATTGTCTTGAAATTACCGCATGGACGGATGATGGTGAGATTATGGGGGTGCGCCATAAAACGTTAGCGGTTGAAGGTGTGCAATTCCATCCTGAGTCGATTTTGACTGAGTATGGTCATGAGCTACTTAATAACTTTTTGAAGGCCAACTAAGCCATGGCGTTTAAAGACGTTCTTAGTCAATTGCTTGAGCGTCAAGATCTGACGCAAAGCGGGATGTTGGACGTTATGCATCAAGTGATGAGCGGCGAACTGACGCCGGCACAGATTTCAGCTTTTCTCATTGCACTTCGTGCCAAAGGTGAAACGGTCGATGAGATTGCTGCTGCCGCGATGGTGATGCGCGAACTTTCTACCAAAGTCGACATTCAAGATGCTTCCCATTTGATTGATACTTGCGGAACTGGCGGCGATGGAATCCAAACATTTAATGTTTCAACCGTATCCGCTTTTGTAGCGGCAGCGGCAGGCGCGACTGTAGCAAAGCATGGTGGGCGTTCTGTTTCTTCAACTTGCGGTAGTGCAGATGTGCTCGAAGCGCTGGGCGTGAATGTCAACCAAACGCCGGCGCAAGTGGCTGAGTGCGTGAATGCAATTGGTATTGGTTTTATGTTTGCCCCAAATCATCACAGCGCGATGAAATATGCCGCCCCTGTGCGCCGAGAGCTGGGTGTTCGTACTTTGTTTAACTTACTTGGCCCAATGACAAATCCAGCGACAGCGCGTCGTCAGGTCATGGGTGTGTTTGATAAAAGTCTCACTGGTAAGCTTGCGAAAGTCTTACAGCAACTTGGGAGTGAGCATGTGCTGGTGGTTCACGGTGCCGATGGTATGGATGAAATTTCATTCACTGGTGACACCTATGTAGCTGAGCTGAAAAATGGTCAAGTGACCGAGTATGTGATTAATCCTAGCCAATTAGGCTTAGCAATACATCGTCTCAATGACATTCAAATCCAAAACGCAGAAGAATCTAAAGCCATGATCTTGGATGTGTTAAATGGCAAGCCTCGAAATGAAAAATCAAGCGCTGCCAGAGATATCGTGCTCATGAATGCTGGTGCTGCGATTTATGTATCAGGCCAAGCCGAAAATCTGAAAGCTGGCGTTCAAAAAGCGGCTGAAGTGATTGGTTGCGGTGCTGCGCTAGAGAAATTAAAACAGTTAATTGTGCGATCTCATCAAACTTAACTCCATTCGAAGTTAAACCAAATCGAGCCTAAAAAGGTAGTTATGTCAGACATTTTAAATAAAATTTTAGCCACGAAACGTGAGGAAGTTGCCGCCGCTCAAGCAATTAAATCACTCGATGATCTTCGTGTAGAGGCCTACAACGAGCCTGACCCAAGAGATTTCGTCGGCAACATTTTTAATAAAGTGGATGCGAATTTACCTGCGGTCATTGCTGAAATTAAAAAAGCGAGCCCTTCAAAAGGCGTGATTCGTGAAAATTTCAATCCTGCAGAAATCGCTAAATCTTATGAAAAAGGCGGCGCAGCATGTTTGTCAGTATTAACCGATCAACAGTATTTTCAGGGATCACCTGAATACTTGAAACAAGCACGCGCGGCTTGTAAATTGCCTGTGTTACGCAAAGATTTCATGATTGATCCATACCAAGTCTATGAAGCACGTGCGATGGGTGCCGATTGTATTTTGCTGATTGCTGCTGCGCTTGAGTTAGCGCAAATGAAAGAGTTGGAAGAACTTTCGCACGACCTCGGCATGGCCGTGTTGGTGGAAGTGCATGATGCTGACGAGTTGCAATTAGCCTTGCAATTAGAAACGCCGCTCATCGGGATTAACAACCGTAATTTACGCACGTTTGACGTGACATTGCAGACCACGCTAGATTTATTGAAGCTGATGCCGGAAGATCGTTTTGTGGTCACCGAGTCTGGCATTTTCACGCCAGAAGATGTGTCATTGATGATGAACAATCAAGTGAATGCATTCTTGGTCGGTGAAGCGTTTATGCGTCAACCAGACCCGGGCGCTGAGCTTGCTCGCGTGTTTGCATCGCCAGCCTCAGGTTGTTCATCTTAATTGCGCTAGAGGATAAATCATGGCAAAAGATAACCAGCAGTTTTTAGCAATTCGTCCACGTCGTATGCGTAAAGATGAATTTTCACGCCGCTTGATGCGTGAAAACGTGCTGACAACTAATGACCTGATTTATCCAGTTTTTGTGCTTGATGGCGAAAACCGTATTGAAGAAGTGGCTTCAATGCCGGGGGTGAAACGTCAAAGCATAGACCTACTTCTCAAAACTGCTGCTGAGTGTGTATCGCTTGGCATTCCAGCCATTGCTTTATTTCCAGTCGTCCCACAAGCATTCAAAAGTTTAGATGCCAAAGAGGCCTTTAATCCAAATGGACTCGTCCCGCGCACCGTTAAAGCATTAAAAGCCGCTTTCCCAGATTTGGGCGTGATTACGGATGTTGCTTTAGACCCTTACACCACTCATGGCCAAGATGGGTTGATTGATGATACTGGGTATGTGCTCAATGATGAAACGGTTGAAGTGCTCGTTAAACAAGCGCTTTGCCATGCCGAAGCTGGTGCTGATGTAGTAGCGCCATCTGACATGATGGATGGCCGCATTGGTGCCATTCGCGATGCGCTTGAAGAACATGGTTTTATCTATACTCGTATTTTGGCTTACTCAGCGAAATATGCGTCAGCCTTTTATGGCCCTTTCCGTGATGCAGTTGGTTCATCCGCCAATTTAGGCAAAGGCAATAAATACAATTACCAAATGGATCCAGCTAATTCAGACGAGGCCATTAAAGAGGTGGCTTTGGACATTGAAGAAGGTGCCGACATGGTGATGGTTAAGCCTGGTATGCCCTATTTGGATATCGTTCGCCGGGTTAAAGAAGAGTTCGGCGTGCCGACTTATGCTTATCACGTGAGTGGCGAATACGCCATGCTCAAGGCGGCAGCACAAAATGGTTGGCTTGATGAAAAAGCGTGTGTGATGGAAGCGATGCTTGGCTTTAAGCGCGCTGGCGCTGATGGTGTGTTGACCTATTATGCGATGGACATCGCTCGATGGTTATCCGCTAATTAGATATTCTTTTCTTACCATATTCTCAGTAAAAATCTTCCATGTCACCCCGCACTTGATGCGGGGTCCATTTTAAATGATTTTGAAATTCAACATGGATGCCGGATCAAGTCCGGCATGACGATCCACTATTCTGTGCTGGTTAACTATTTTGGTTTAATAAAATCCTGAGTCCTTCAGCATCTACTCGATCTGCATTTCCGCCATTCACCACGCTTTTCGTTGAAAAGCGAATATCGTCAAACTCAAACACGCTGAGCTTAATAAAGCCATTGGGTCCTTCAAGCGTGAACATGGGCACTTTCAAGCGCTCACTATTTTTACCGCTCGTTTTTTTATCACCAGATTTTCTATCTCTTACGCGGTAAGACTTGTCGTTGCTGTCGTAAGGAATTTGCTGGTTGAGCAAAAAAATTTCAACATCTTTTGCACTATCTGCGAATAAGTGAATGTTGGTTTCAGCGTATTGCCCGGCGGTGCCATCGAGCACGCTGCCTGTTAAGTGAGGGTTAAAGCGCGCAAAGATTTGCATGGTAGCCAGCGCATCTTGACGCAGTATACGCAAGGCCTCTGGTTGATCATCGCTATTGTATATCTCATGAAAAAGCCGAATCTCTTCTTCAATTTCAGCATTCGATGGCAAACAGTTGGCATCCACCACGCCTAGCTGGCGTCCGGCTTTTTTCTTTGCATAGCCGTAATCCGAAACGCCATCTTCGGCCATCATGCGAGCCGCTTGCTGCGCTACTAATTGGCGCAATTGTGACTGTCGTCCGCCGTTATCTTTTGCCATGATCACTACTCACTAATACAGCGCGTTGGTGTCGGTCGCATCTGTCGCAATTGCGCTTGCGCCAGTGCTCCCTTTTTCTGGCGGTGGGTATTCTTGATAGAAGTACTCATAAAATCCACTTTCATCTTCATGTGCACGATTGCCAGTTTTTAAATTAATTCGAATCGAAGCAACACCATCAGGGGGATTGATATAGTTATCTGCAACCCCTCTTAAAGCCAAGCTCATATATTTAATCCAAATAGGCAGTGCTGCTGAACCACCGGTTTCAGATCCCCCTAGTGATTGCGGTTTGTCATAGCCCATCCACACCACAGCGACTTGTTTAGGATTAAAGCCAGCAAACCAAGTGTCAATATGATTATTGGTCGTTCCTGTTTTACCCGCCAAGTCACTTCGGCCAAGTTGTCGCGCTTTTGCCGCCGTGCCAATTTGTGTGACGTCATGCATCATGGAGGTCATCAAAAAAGCATTCCGCTCATCGATCACCCGCTCGGCGGTGTTGCCAGCCTCGACGAATTTTGTTTCTTCGATGATCTTCCCTTTACTATCTTCAATTCGACTAATTAAGAAAGGGTTGACGCGATAACCGCCATTGGCAAATACGGCATAGGCTTGGGCCATTTGCCATGGCGTCACCGAGCCTGCGCCAAGTGCCATGGTTAAATAAGCAGGATGATCTTTTGCTGAAAAGCCAAAGCGCGTGATGTAATCTTGCGCATATTCAACCCCAATCGAATTGAGCACGCGGATCGACACCATGTTTTTAGATTTGGTAAGTGCCGTTCTTAAGCGCATTGGGCCTTCATATTTTCCATCGAAGTTGTGCGGCTCCCAACTACTGCCGCTACCTGTGAAACTAGCAGGAAAAGAAATCGGCGCATCATCAATCACACTCGCCGGTGTAAAGCCTTTTTCTAATGCCGCAGAATAAATAAATGGTTTAAAACTAGAGCCTGGTTGACGCCAAGCTTGGGTGACATGGTTGAATTTATTACGGTTAAAGTCAAAGCCCCCTACTAGTGCTCGCACAGCGCCATTTTTAGGGTCAAGTGAAACAAATGCAGACTCGACTTGAGGGAGTTGTGTGATTCTCCAACGCTCTCCATCTTTAGCAACACGCACAATTGAGCCCACTTTGATTTTAATTTTTTCGCTGACTTTGGGGTCATGCAAGGCGCGATTCACCAGTGCTAATCCTTCAGCTTCAATTTGCACATCCTCGCCACTACTGGTGTGAATGCGTACTGATTTGTCAGTGATTTTAGTCACAATTGCAGGAGACAATCCGCCAAATGTCTCAAGTGAATCGATGGCTTTTTCCATCGTTTGATTCGCGTTATCGCCGCTTAATTCACTTGGCGCAACGTAGCCTTCAGGGCCCCGATATCCATGGCGTAAATCGTATTCCATGATGCCTTGCGCAATGGCGGTATTGGCCGCTTCTTGGTCAGCTTTAATGATGGTCGTATAAACCTTCAAGCCACTACTATAAATCTGGTCTTGGTAACGCTCATACATGGTTTGACGCACAATTTCACCCACATAATCAGCGGCAAGATCGCGTGATTGTTGTGAGGTTTTAAATCGTAGCGGCTCTTTGAGTGCGGCTTGATAAGTCGCTTCATCAATAAAGCCACCACGACGCATATCACGTAACACTTCATGTTGACGCTTAATCGCCCGCTTGGGATGTGTAAATGGATTGTAGCTGGTTGGGGCTTTTGGAAGCCCTGCTAATAACGCAGTTTCGGCAAGATTGAGCTTATTGAGTGGTTTGCCATAATACACTTGCGCAGCTGCCGCAAAGCCATAGGCACGCTGGCCTAGGTAAATTTGATTAATATAAAGCTCTAAGATTTTGTCTTTAGGCAAGCTGTGTTCAATTTTAATCGCCAGCATGGCCTCATTGAGTTTGCGTTTGAGACTTCGCTCGCTCGATAAGAAAAAGTTACGCGCCACTTGCATGGTGATGGTACTTGCGCCTTCTTTTGAGCCCCCAGTTACATTGTTCATCGCTGCACGCAGAATGCCCTTAGTATCAATGCCGCCATGTTGATAAAAGCGTCTGTCTTCAATCGCAATAACGGCAGATTTCATGTTCAGCGGGACATTGCTAATGTCCACAAATGCCCGACGCTCTTCGCCATACTCAGCCAATAAAAAACCATCTTCTGAATAAACGCGCAATGGTAGTTTTGGTTGGTAATTAGTAAGGGCTTCTAAGGAAGGCAAATCTGGATAAATCAGCGCGGCAGCCAGTCCCACCATCAAGGCCACCACAGTCAGTAGCGCCAAGAAAGACATCACCAAAAACAACCACCAATTTTTTAGGAACATAGATAAAAGAGAGCTTGAAGTATCAAAAAAGTCATTATATGTGGCTTAAGTTACAAACTAAAAAATAATTTTAAAGCGAGGTCTGTTGGTGTCGAAAAAAAGCAATATCTGACAATCTATTAAGATTCCCTTAAAATGCTATTCATATAAGTGATGGGCATTTTGATTGCCTGAATGGATTGCTAAATTGCCTAAAATATTTTTTGTCGGCTTGATGGGTGCGGGGAAAACCACGGTTGGCCGGTTTCTCGCTAAAAATCTCGAATTAGACTTTTACGATACCGATCAAGAAATTGAAAAGCGAACTGGCGTTCGGGTCCCGATTATATTTGAAATGGAAGGTGAGGCGGGTTTTCGCAAGCGCGAAGTTGGCATGATTGATGAGCTTACCCAGCTTGATAACATCGTGCTAGCCACAGGCGGTGGGGCCGTGTTGTCTGCTGAAAACCGTCAGAATCTTGGGAGTCGTGGGATAGTGATTTATTTGCGTGCAAGTGTGCATGACCTATATTTGCGCACGCGCTTTGATCGCAATCGCCCGCTTTTACAAAACACCAATGCCCAAGCCAAACTTGAGCAATTGTTTAATGAACGTGATCCGTTTTATCGTGAAATTGCCCACCATATTGTCGACACCGGCAATCAGCCCGTGATTAATATCGTGGAAAAAATCCAAGCGTTACTCGGCTACTCAACCTCGGAGCCTCAAATTTAAATGGCATCAACTATGCAAACGCTAGAAGTCTCATTGGGTGATCGCAGTTATCCAATTCATATTGGCCAACATTTATTAAGCCAAGCGGAATTGATTCTGCCGCATCTTAAGCGTAAACAGGTCGCGATTGTCAGCAATACCACGGTTGCACCTTTATATATGGCGCAATTGGCTGAGCCACTCCGTATGGCTGGTGTTAAGGTGATTGAGATTATCTTGCCGGATGGCGAAGCTTATAAAAATACTGAAACCCTTAACCTTATATATGACGCGCTTTTGCAAAACCGTTGCGAGCGAAGCACCACACTGATCGCGCTGGGCGGTGGAGTGATAGGCGATATGACAGGCTATGCCGCCGCAACCTATTTGCGCGGTGTGCCTTTTATACAAATTCCCACCACTTTGCTCTCGCAAGTGGATTCCTCTGTGGGTGGCAAAACAGGCATCAACCATCCGCTGGGTAAAAACATGATCGGTGCGTTTTATCAGCCGCAGTTGGTGTTGGCTGATACCGAAACGCTTAAAACACTCCCAGCAAGAGAGCTTTCAGCTGGCGTGGCAGAGGTCATTAAATATGGCCTGATTCGCGATGTTAAGTTTTTTGATTGGCTAGAATCTAATATAGTTAAGTTAATGGCCTTGGATACAGCAGTCACTTCAGAAGCCATTTATCGCTCATGCCAAAATAAAGCGGACGTTGTTGCGGCGGACGAACATGAAACGGGCGAGCGTGCCACGCTTAATTTAGGCCATACCTTTGGTCATGCCGTTGAAAACGCGATGGGCTATGGCGTGTGGTTGCACGGCGAAGCGGTAGCCGCTGGCACCATAATGGCGGCAGATTTATCAAAACGCCTCGGCTGGCTAAATGATGCTGAAGTGGCGCGTATCTCAAAAATTTTCAAGGCGGCTAATTTGCCAATCGAAGCACCAAAATTAGGGGTCGATAAATATATCGATTTAATGGGGCTAGATAAAAAAGTGGTGGATGGAAAAATCCGCCTCGTCCTGCAACAAGGCATTGGCAAGTCTGTGGTGACAAGTGACTACCCAGCTGAAGCGCTTCGTCAAACATTGAGCCTTTAGGAATCTAAAATCTAGACCCCGCATCAAACCGCAAGGGTCTTGTCCGTGTAATATATCTGTTAAAACAGATTATTCACACGCCAAAGTGCGGGGTGACACACCGTTTTTGTTTTGCTGTCATGCCGCACTTGATGCGGCATCCAAATTATCTGTAATTAAAGGCAACAAATGACAACACTCGCAAGTTACGCCGCTAATCCTGCCCAATCGCGTGGCAGAAAATTTCAAGAGTCCGATCCGCAAGGACGCAATCAATTTCAGCGCGACCGCGACCGTATCATTCATTCCAGTGCATTTCGTCGTTTGGAATACAAAACCCAAGTCTTTGTGAACCACGAAGGCGATTTATTCCGCACACGTCTCACCCACAGTCTTGAAGTTGCCCAAATCGGCCGCGCCATTGCCCGCAATTTAAACTTACATGAAGACTTGGTTGAAGGCATCGCCTTGGCGCATGATTTAGGCCACACGCCTTTCGGCCATGCAGGCCAGGATGCCCTCAATGAATGCATGCGCGACTTTGGTGGCTTTGAGCACAATCTTCAATCGCTCCGTGTGGTGGATTTGCTAGAACAACGCTATGCCGAGTTTGATGGCTTGAATCTTACCTTTGAACTTCGTGAAGGCATTCTCAAACATTGTTCTTTGAATAACGCAAAGTTGCTAGGCGATGTGGGCGAGCGCTTTATTAATAAAGAACAACCATCTTTAGAAGCGCAGCTTACTAATCTGGCTGATGAGATTGCTTACAACAACCACGATGTGGACGATGGTTTGCGTTCGGGGCTCATTACTTTAGAACAATTAGAACAAGTCACCTTGTTTGCAGACAACCTGAATAAGGTACGCACTCAATATCCAGAACTCACTGGTCGCAGACTCATTCATGAAACCGTGCGCCGCATGATTAATGCGCTGGTGGTCGATTTGTGTGCGCAAAGCAATACTAATATTGCCAATGCCGCGCCAAAGACAGTTGATGATGTGCGTAGCAATGCCATGCTGATTAGCTTTAGCCCAGCCATGCGTGAACAACAAACCGAACTCAAACGCTTTTTGCGCACAAATTTATATCAGCACTACCGCGTCAATCGCATGACCTCAAAAGCACAACGCATCGTGCGCGATTTGTTTCAGATCTTTATGCAAGATGTAAAACTCATGCCTGATGAGTTTCAGCAGAGAGCAAAGCCAGATAGTCAAACTGACCAAGCCCGCGCAGTTGCTGATTATATTGCTGGCATGACAGACCGCTACGCCATAAGAGAATATCAGCGATTATTTACGGTATCGGATCGTGAATTATAAATAGTGACCATTTTTGTTAACAGAAGCCGCTTATGCGGCTTTTTTTATGCCGCTCTTTGGTGAGATGTTGTACTAATTACAAAGAATTAAAATTTACATCTATATCACCTAGTGGCATAATTTATGAGAATTATCAAGACGCGGCATTTTGATCGATGGGCAAAAAAGCTAGGGTTAACCGATGCGGCATTAGTGAATGCAGTAGTTGAAATTAACAATGGTCTTGTGGATGCCAATTTAGGCGGCTCCTTAGTTAAAAAGCGAGTGGCGGTTAATGGGAAAGGGAAGCGCGCAGGAGCAAGAACGATTGTTGCGACAAACTTTGGCGAATCTTGTTACTTTATATATGGCTTTGAGAAAAGCGCTCAGGCAAACATTAGTCCCTCGGAGTTGGAGGCATTGAAAGCGCTTGCTACAGATTTGTTGGCGATATCGGAACAGAACTTAGATGCGCTATTGGCAGAAGAAAGAATGATGGAGGTAAAAAGTGAAGGCTAAACAAGAGGCAAAAAGTGGAATTCTCGAAGCGGTCTATGAGTCAGCGCAAGACTTGTACGATATTGGCTTTATCAATAAAGCCAGAATGCAAACCTATCAGGCCCTGTGTCTTGAGCCCATCAGGGCATATGACAATCAAGAAATACGTGCCCTACGAGACCGCTACAAACTTAGCCAAAGTGCGCTCGCTATTGTACTGAATACCAGCGCATCAGCTGTCAGAAAGTGGGAAATTGGGGATAAGCACCCAAGTGGGCCATCGTTAAAGCTATTAAATATCCTGGACCGTAAAGGATTGCAGGCCTTGATATGAAAAAGGAATACAACCTAACCAAAGCCAAACGTGGCAGTGTTGTTAGCGCGCGAGGTAAAACACGCATCACTATTTATTTAGATGACGCAGTCTTGGCTAAATTTCGTGAGCAAGCAGAAAGCCAAGGCAAGGGTTATCAAACACTGATCAATGAGGTATTGCTTCAAGCCAGTACTCAAAACACAACGCCAGTCACCGAAGAAAGTCTGCGTAAAATCTTGCGGGAAGAGCTACGCGTAGCATAAATTGCCGCGCCAGCTAGTGAACCATTAAGCGAACACCATAGCGCTAAGTGCTGATTTATCAGGATTTCCATCAATTTTGTTGTAAAAAAACAACAAAAAATCCTTAGTTGTCAAAAAACATACAACTTTACTTGCTAACCTTGCTTTTGGTTTGGCATACTCTCAACACCTTCATGGGGTAAATACGCCTTCATGAGGAAACAAAAATTTTAGGAGAAATATATGAACAAGAAATTAGGTTTAGCAGTTGCTGGTGCTTTAGTAGCATTCTCATCTGCAGCTAACGCTGGTATCACAATCCCAGCTGGTGATTGGACTGTTGACATCGGTGGTAACGTTAACGCGTTCTACACAAATACACGCTTTTCAGGTGACGTGATCGGAAGCGAATCAACATCATTTGGTACAAAAAACAGCATCTCGACAGGTCTTTTGCCATCAGCATTAGGCATTGGGGCTAAAACACGTCAGAATGATTTGGACATTGCGTTTCAATTCACATTCTTCACTGGTATTAATGCTGGTAGCGTAAATGGTTCACCTTTAGCTTCATCTACTGGCTCATCACAAGGTGCTTCAACAGCAGGTGGTGGTAACTCATTGAACATTCGTCAGGCTTACATGACTGTTGGTGATGCCTCATGGGGTACTATCAAAATGGGTCGTGATCTAGGCGTGTTCGGTTCTGATGCAATTCTTTCAGACATGACATTGTTAGGCGTTGGTAACGGTGCAGGCGGTCAAGGTTCTTCAACACTTGGTCGTATCGGTTCTGGTTATGTTTATGCCGACTGGATTGGTCAGTTTCAATATCAATCTCCAAACTTCAACGGTTTGCAATTCACTGTAGCCGCTCGTGAGAATTTAAATAATTTAGTAACTACTGTAAACGCCAAAACTCAACTTGGTTTTGACGGTAAAGTAACTTACGACTTCGCTGCGAACGATGTTACTGGTCGCGTATGGTTGGGTGGATTGAGCCAGAAGCATCAAGACGGTTTTGATGGCGCGTACACATCAAAAGCTGTTGAAGTTGGTGCTAAAGTTGCATATGCAGGTGCTGGATTAGTTGGTTACTACTATGATGGCGAAGGTCTTGACGGTCAATTAGGTCAATTTACAGGTACTGGCTCAGCACTTGGTGGCTTGCAGTTCTTAAATGGTTTTAAATCTAAAGATAGCGGTGGTTACGTTCAAGCTACATATGCGATCCCAGGTGTAGGCACTAAATTGGGTGCTTCATGGGGCACAAGCAAATCTTCATACAACGGTTCTACTACTGAGAATGAATCATACATCGTTGGTGCTTATCATCCACTCACTAAGAGCTTGAATTTAGTAGCTGAATACACTGATGCTGAACTTAAAGCTTCTAATGCAGAAGAGAACTTGAAAGCTAAGGCTAAGACAGTTTCACTTGGCGCGATTTTATTCTTCTAGGATTTATTTCTTAGTTTGATAAAGCTTAACGGCACCTTCGGGTGCCGTTTTTAGTTTTTGGATAAGAAAGAGAATATGTATAAATTATTATTCGTTGCTCTAGTATTTTTAGGTGGATGTGCACAATTGCAGCATGGAGCAATCCAGCCAGTAGTTTTGAAAGATGCTAAAAATAGTATTTATTTCACAACTTGTGCGGGTGCTGTTGAAGATTGGCCTAGTTGTTATGACAAAGCTTCGGCAACTTGTAACGGAAAGTATGATGTGATTACAAGAGAAGATAATAATCGCGGCACTAAGCGCGAACTAACTTTTCAATGTAAGAAATAAATTACTCAATATTTTTTGTTATATTAGGTCTTGAGTATCAATAGAGGCATCTTGCATTTATGTCAAAACTAAAAAAAGTAGTGATTGTTGTTCATCGTGATGAAAGTGCAAATGATTTTCACGAGATTGCAAGAAGGGTCAGAAATTTAGATTCTAGTATTGGCGTCGCAACGATTTCCGAGCTTTTGACTTCAAAGATGGTTCCGCCAGAGTTTCTTCAACTCCCATTGCTGGTCATTTATTTGTGTAATCCACCTAAAATTGAATTTAATATTGCGGCCAAGCTTGCTGTTAAAGAAATGAGTAAAATTGATGAATATGAGCATTTTAAGAAACATAATATTCCTTGCTTGCCAATAGAGCGTTTTAAGTTTGGGATGGAGCTTGACCCGAAGGTTTACGGGGCTTTGGTAGTGCTGAAGCCGGAGAACATTACCTCTACGGGTGCAAGTGTAAATATGGTCCCTACTGAGTTGCTCCCAACTATCAATATTGAGGACTTCCCTGAGGACCATTTGATTCACAAAGATAGCTACCTGGTTCAGAATTTTGTTAAAACGGGGAAATTTCCAACACATTACAGAGTGTTAGTTTTTCTAGGTGAAATTCTATATTCAGTTAAATCGACTCAAAAATCCGCGTACCCAACACAATTAGTTGATATTAAGGAGTTGCTGAAAAATTCTGTCGCGTCTAATTTAACTGGACATAGAACTGCAACTTTAACTATTGACAAGAGAGTGAATGAATTTGCATTGAATGTTTCAAATGCCTTCCTTGAACATCCATTACTTGGTATTGATATTATTAAAGACGAGCAATCAGATGCACTTTATGTACTGGAAGTTAATCTGGGCGGAAATACTTGGGCATTCTCTTCTAAACTCTCGCATTTATTTAGAGAGGCTATGGGGGGAAGAAATGCGATGGTTCGCCAATACAACGCTTGGGATAGGGCTGCAGAAGCCTTAGTCAGAAAAACCCACGAGCTGGCGAGTTAGTGTTGGCGAATCTAAAAAAAGCCGTGATTGTCGTTTATCGCGAAGAAAATGCAGAAGACTTTCAGCAAATCGCTAGGCGAGTTAAAAGACTTGACTCATCTTTGGGCGTAGCTATGGTTCCTGAATTTCTAACCTCCAAAATGGTGCCTCCGGAATTTCTTCAGTTGCCTTTACTCGTCATCTACCTATGTAATCCGCCTGAAACAGAGTTTGCAATAGCTGCTAAAATTGCAGTTAAAGAAATGAGCAAAATTGAAGAGTATGAACATTTCAAACGAAATAATCTCCCATGTTTACCAATTGAGCGTTTTAGATGGGGAATGGAATTAGACCCAAAGATTTATGGTGATTGGGTGGTATTAAAGCCAGAGCATATTCAATCCACTGGTAAAGATGTGAATATGGTGTCGACTAAGCTTATCCCCACCCTCACAATCCAAAATTTTCCCGAAGAACATCTGATACGTCAAGATAGTTATTTGGTTCAGAATTTTATTAAATGTGGTGAAACCCCCACACATTTCCGAGTTACCGTTTTCCTGAATGAAGTTCTCTTTAGTTCTAGAGCTCGCTCCAAACTTTCTTATCCCAAGACTGATTCCAGTTTAATGTTAAACACAACAGTCGCTTCTAACATGCGAGAGAACCGCTCAACACAGCTGTTTCAAGATGAAGAAATCAACAATTTTGCAAGAATGGTTGCCAATGCTTTCCCTCAAAATCCATTGCTTGGCATTGATATTTTGAAAGACGATTTAACTGGGAAACTTTATGTTTTAGAAGTAAACCTTGGCGGAAATACATGGCATTTTTCGTCTCTCATTGGTGAGGGATATCGGTTTGATCTTGGTGGAAGAAATGCTATGGTTCGTCAATACAATGCTTGGGATAAAGCGGCTTCAGCTTTAGTACGAAAGACGCATGAGCTCGCAAAATAAATTCACAACTTGGAAAGATAGGTTTCAAAATACGCAAAATGACTATTTTCAAATAGGCTTTGAGTGCCCTGAAGTTAGACGTGCCGAGTTCTTTAATTTGCGTGAAATGGACAAAAAAGAATTTAAGAAGATACTAGAGTTTCCAGCAGATGGAATGATGCTGAATGATTTGTATCCAGAGGCACATATAGATAGGGCAGAGCTAATGGAAGCTGATTTCTCAGCATACCAAAAACATCCAATTATTACCGATTTCTTTTTCAACAAAATCGAGCGTAATGGTTATGATGCAATCATGTCTATTACCCCTATTCATCATGCCTCAGACGATGAGCAGAGAAACTATTTAAGTGCCGCTTATGAATGCCTATCGGCTAATGGATTGTTAGTCGTGGGCGAGGTTTTTAGCGGCTCAAAGGTTGCAAAATTTTTAGATCAGTTTGTGAACGAATTTTCTATAAATGGACATCGTGGTAATTATCCAAATCTAAGCTTCAAGGATGAATTTGAGGCGGCTGGATTCCATGATGTTGAAGCTAAGGTCATGAGTTGTCCTTGGGTTTTCCAAGATGAAGATCAAATGATGATCTTTGTTACTAAGCTTCTTGGCTTAAAAGCTATTAGTAGGGATTTTCTATTATGTAATCTTAAAAAATGGCTTGGAGTTTTTGAAGATGACAATAAATTTTATCTTGATTGGGAGCTGATGTACTTTAAGGGTGTGAAATAAATTGAATCGAAAAGTATTTAGTTCCAAACAGTAGCTCTTGATATCCCGCATAAATACTCAATGCGCATACACGAGATAACAACAATTAAACCTATCAAGACACTAACACCTTCGGCGGCTCGCATTAATGCGTTAAAACAGACTAAAGACAGGGCTGCGGATGCTTTAACTGCTGAACGGACAAGGCAGAAACAGGCTAAGGCAACAGAACGAGTACAGAAAGCACAGCAGGCACTAGCGAAAGCTAGATTAAATTAAATGAATAAAGCTCACATTATGAAGTGGGCTTTATTGTTTACAAGAGTCGTTTTAACACGTCTTTTAATTACGCGGCTTTTTCTAAATCATTAGCCACAATACGCTGCGCTGTATATAAAATTTCTCTAGCATCACCTTTACACAAAGCAATTGCATCAAGTAATTCTTTGTCTGAGCGTGTTACACCATAGTCCGCTAAAATCTGTTTAACTTTGGGCAACCAAGCCTTGTCTGCTGCTGCATTAAAATCCACACGCACACAACGACTAAGCACCCCCTTATCAATTGCTGATAAATTGTTGGTAGTGAGAACAAAAACGCTGTTAGGAAAATTCATTACTTGTTTAAGCGACAACATCACTTCTGGCTTTAATCTGTCCACTTCATCTAATACAAAGTAATGTTGTGATGCGCTGAACGGATATAGGCAAGCCTGCTGTTCAATCTTGTTCATTACCTTTACACCATCATTGCCACTGCCAATTGCGCTGTAGTGATAGTTTGAACTGTTGCCTGTTTTGTTCATTTCAATCGCGTCGGGTATTAGCTTGGCCAATTCACTTTTGCCAGTACCCCAAACCCCGTAAAGCAAGATGCCACATTTAGTTGATGGGAACGGCACTTTGCCATCAACAATATCCATAATTTGTTGCTGTTCGTTTTTGCTCTTAAACACAATGTCGCCAATTGTTTTAGGCGAATACTTCTTTGTAAAGTCTTCCATTATTTTTTCTCCAAAAAAATGGGCAATGCTTTTACACATTGCCGCAAGTGTTAACAATTAAGCGTTGGTGTTATTAACGATGTTGGTTAATTGCGCATCGGCTGTTGTAGTGTTTTGCTGGTCTTGCTGGTTATTAATGCTGGCTTTGTTAGCACTGTAATAGGCTGCCAAAGCTGCATTAACTGCTGTTGCGCTAGTGCTGACAGCATTTACAACAAACTTGCCGTCGGCTTGTTGTGTAGCGACAAACACAATTTGCTCACCAATGTTTGCTGCATCAAGCTGCTTGGCAATGTCCTCGCTTGTAAATTCTGCTAGTGCAGCACTTACTACAGCAGTTTTAGCTGCCTCTGCTTTTTGTTTAGGACTAAGCACATTGCCATTTTTAGCTAGGCGAATTTCTTCAACACCCCCGTTGTTGCGAACAAAGTCAGCAATATCTGCACTTTTGACTTTGTTGAACAAAGCTGTGCGTAGCACGATGCTGTATGCGCTAACACGACGCTTGTTAGTACCAAACACGCACTTAACAATCTTAATAAGTGTGTGAGAGGTTTTGTTTACAGCAATACTGTGTAGCTTGATGTAATCATCAAGCTCACCACGCAGTTTTTTAGCTGTGTGATTGTCAGCGCACATTTCCTCATATTTTGCGTAGCATTTAGCTAGCAAGGCGTAGAGCATGTCATTACTTGTTTTATATGCTGTGTCTGACCAAACCTCTTGCTCAATAATTAACTGCTCGATGAAAGACAAGTTGTTTGCTGAGCCTAGTTGTAAAGAGTCGTGTTGAAACGACTCTTGTGAAGCTGTTGCTAGAGTTGATGAAGTTACTACTGGTGCTGCTAGAGTTGCTGTTGTCATGATTTGTTACCTTTCAAATAGAAATTAAAAAATGCGATATTGCGTTTTGTGTGTGTTCGCTCTATCGACAATTCATATTCTAGGCTATAATCATTTAACACTATTTTAGCGATAATTAACTGATAACACTTTGTGAGATGTTCAAATGAAACAGCCAAGCAGACAACTTAAAAGCTCACCACGCATCACCTATAAAACTGAAGAAAGTGAATTGCGTGGTGCTTTAGAAAGTGTTCAGCGTTGGTGGTGGGAGTATTTGAGGTTAAGCAAAGACTATTGGTGGGTATGTCAGCAGCAGGGCAATACATTAGATGAAGACTTAAAATCGATGTGGCGTGACTTTGGCGATGTTTACACGCACAGCTTTGATTACTGGTGGCGAAATAAGGGCAGAGAAATATTTGTTGAGCAAATAAAACTGCCCCATGTAAAAAGACTTGATGATTACTTTAGTAATGTCAGTCCAACACGAGATAACTATTTGATTGTTGAAATTCCGCTCAACTTAACTGAACGCACAATAGCTAGACAAGTATTGGCTGAGATTAGAAAGCATCCCAATCGAATTGCTGAAACAAAAAACCAGCGGGGGCGAATTAGTAACGCTAAACGTCCATTGGCAAAATTAGTTGGCGTGAGAAAAGACACATTAAAGCGAGCACACGAAATATGGAGTTTGAATCACTTGGTTAAGTTAGCCAAGCAAGATGGCTCATCAATTGGTGCGCCATTTAATAAGATGACAACCCATCAAATGGGTGTTGGCTTTAAGCTAGTTAGAAACTGTATGCCGCGTGTTGGCGAGGGCGTATTAATTGGCAGAAAAAAACGAAATGGCATGAAAGTGGCTGTAAGCCGCATGATTGCACGTGCTGATGCCCTAATTGCCAATGCTGAAATAGGTAAGTTTCCAAGTTTTGAGAAGGTAGCACCGCGTCAGCGTTGGACTGAGGAACAGCAAAAGGAATTAGATGCTGCTGTTGCGAGAGGTGAGTGGCAACCGCCATCAGTGAACGAAGCTAGCTTTATCAGTTTGTTTGAGCGTATGCCAACTTTACCCTCAAACTATAGATTGGATATTGGCATACCTGTGTAGCAAAGTCGTTTTGAAACGACTCTTCTAAATCAACTCCACAGCAGCACGTTTCATGTCTTGAGTGACGTTCACATAGCGCATTGTTGTTTGCGCCTGTCTGTGTCCTGCTAATTCCATTAAGACTTTAAGTGGAACTGACTTGCTGCTTAGCTCAGTTAAAAAACTTCGTCTGCCACTATGACTGCTACAACCTTCAAGTCCTGCCCTCTTGTATAACATATGAAAGTGATAGCAGGCAGTATTGGCGTTAAAGCCTTCGCTCTTTTGTGTTGAGAACAGGGGTTTTTCTTTAGCTGTACTGTATTGAATAGCAATTAAGTCCTGTTTGCTAAATCGTGTCAGTAAATAAGCCAATAGCTCTTTGCGTAGCTTTTCATTTAATACCACTGTGCGTGCGAACTTACCCTTTGTCTGTTCTGCTGTTAAGTTTATTTCTTGTTTGATTGTGCCATCAGCTCCCAATACATCTTTAATCTTTGTAGCAGCCACTTCCCCAATACGCATTCCTGCGAAGTATGTCATCAACAACATACAACGATCGCGTTCTGCGTATTTGCGTGTGTTTACGTAAAGCAGTAATAGATTTAATTCTTTGTCATTAAGTGTACGTGCCTGTTTCATGTAATCCTCTAATAATGTGTTGTTTTCATTATTAGCAGCATATTTTCTTATGTTTTCATTTCCTACCATTTTTTTCCATATGTCCTTTATGTTCATCTTCTATCCATTAATCAATTAGTTAAGTCATCTGCGTGGTTAATAACAAAGGTATTGCTTAGTTCCTTTGTTTCTATATTTATGCGATGAGTTAATGAGCGAACTGATGTTCGCTAGTGTTTTCACAAAAGCATTCGCTTTTGCTCAACACATTTTTTTGTTCTTTTGTTTGATAGTCGTTTTGAAACGACTTTTGATATAGATGAACTTAAATATTGATTTGAAGTTTTTGCTGTTCAACTCTTTTACTAGGAAGAATAAGCCACGCCCTGTTAAAGGGCATGGTCTTGTTTATTCACTTTTACTGAGGTATCCAAACAACTGATATACACACAACTTGAGTTAACAAGTAAGGCAGGTTTTGCTGTCTCCTTTTACGTGCTCGTCTTACGCAAC
Source organism: Candidatus Methylopumilus turicensis (assembly GCF_000953015.1). Lineage (NCBI taxonomy): Bacteria > Pseudomonadati > Pseudomonadota > Betaproteobacteria > Nitrosomonadales > Methylophilaceae > Candidatus Methylopumilus > Candidatus Methylopumilus turicensis. Next base: position 1,603,357 of record NZ_LN794158.1, on the reverse strand, counting down.
ATATCTATCGCCTATATCAGAAGCGGTATTTAGATATGTTTGTGGGTTCAAATGTGGCAGTCCCACTCACTTTCAGCTTATTCATTGGCAATAAGCCTACGTTACCTATTACTGGGTAACTAACCATCTACAACATTACAAACGTTACAGCACAAAGGTGCGTCGTTTTAAGGCATCCATTTAAGGGTAGTGTAATGAGGACGAGTAGTAAGAGACTCACTTTGCTTACCGTCACACGTTTAAGAACGGACTTCGCAGCACTGTTTTAATCGGCGTGCCAACCTTAATCTTACTTGTACATTTATTTATGTCAAACAAAAGGAAACCATAAAAAACCAAGTAATTTTGAATCGTTTTGATTTGGCACTTACTGGGGAAGGCCTGATTTCGGTAGGAAAGAGTATTGAGAGAAATTACAGTAATTGATTTAGCGTGAGAACAAACAGAAATGAATACATATAAGAGCTTGGTGAAATTAGTGGTGACACAGAGAGTCACAACAACGACCAATGTTGTTGTTCAAGCGCAAGACGCTTACAAAGCGAAACTCCAATTAGAAGCAATGTACGGCAAAGGCAATGTAGTGAGTTATCCGCAGTTGGTAAGGTAAAAAGAAAGTCGTGTTGAAACGACTTTCTTAATCTAGAGGCTCAACATTAAAAGTTGCTACTGGTGATGAGCCCATTTGCGTAACACTTCATTAGCGCGGGTTTGCCAGCCTGAGCCTGTCGCTTTGAGTGCTTGAATAACTTCTAAATCTAAGCGTAAGGTCACTTGTGCTTTAGAGCCACTGCCTATTGGTCTGCCTGGGCCGCGCTTAGCGCTTGCCTTCACTGCGTTCCATTCACTATCAGTTAATGGCAAAGCATCAGCATCGCTTAACGCAGCAGCGGTAATTAAGGCATCTTCTTCATCTGTTGGTCTAATCAGTTTCTTGTTCATATCGTTCATACTCTCTATTGTTAGCTTTTCTAAGACTAATAATTCTTCGTTCAGTTTTCTTATCTACAAACACCACAACATATAAGCGTTGATTCATTGGCACTAAACCAACCTGCCTAATTTCACCATAATCATGTCTGTTATCAATCCATATAAGCGCAGCCATCCAATCTAAATTGGCAGCATCAGCAAGTGAGAGCTGATGTTTGGCTAAGTTGATAGCATCTTTGTTTGAATCAAAATTGAACTTCATATGGAATTATTGTAGTTACATTAATTAGAATATACAACATATTTTTGTAGTTACATTAATTAGTTGAGATAACTGATATTTAGATAGTCGTTTCAACACGACTCTTGTTGCGCACTTCTCAATCACAGTCGACCTTTAGTCCATTGGAAGGTCGACTGGTTTTGATTGCCCAAGTTAAAAGTCTGAAAATAAACTAGTGGAATGCTAGAAAAGCCACGCCATATAACAGCCGCAATTATCGGTACAGTTTCAAATGTCCCTAATTACCCCAAAAAACTCAAAATCTATTTGAATAATGCTTCGCCTTATTGGCAAGCGATGTATTGGGATAGAGGCAAGACTTATCGCAGAAGTTTGAAAACAACAGATAAGCGCACCGCCTATGAGCATGCCAAAGCGTTTTATGAGCAAGTGATTGTTGCCAAGTACAGCCATCCAAGTCATTTGGCGCATTACCAAATCAAAACTAAAGAAGAGTTTGTAGCTGGACCAGATTTAAGGTTCAAAAAAATCGCAGCAGAATGGCTTTCTCGTCGAGCTTCAAAGTGGACTGCCAATCACACAAAACAAGTTGAGCTGAGACTGGTAAATAATATCTTCAAGTTTATTGCTGATAAAAATATTCAGCGCATTACACGCAAAGATTTATTGGAGTTACTACAACGAATGGAAGAAAGAGGCGCATATGGTTTAGCACGTCGTGTATTGAATGATTGTAAGCAAATATGGCAATACGCAATGATAATAGAAGTGTGTAAGCAAGACATTACATTGGGACTGAATAAAGCATTACACGCACATACTGTTGTTCACTTCAATGCTGTTACGCCACAAGAGCTACCAGAACTAATGTGTAATATTGCCAAATACAATAAAGCAGACGACTTGATAGTGAAATATGCGCTACAACTTATGGCACTGACCTTTGTGCGTAAGAATGAGCTAATACAAGCAACATGGGATGAGTTTGATTTGGACAACGCTATTTGGAAAATCCCAGCAGCTCGCATGAAAATGCGACTAGACCATGTTGTACCTTTAAGTAAACAAGCGATTGATTTGCTTAATCACATTAAATTAACACATCCAAGTAATCACTTAGTTTTTCATAAAGCAAATAAGCCCCTTGTAGATCACGCAATGATCTATGCGCTTTACTTGATGGGCTATAAACACAGAATGACAGTCCATGGATTTAGAGCAATCGCCAGTACGATACTTAATGAAAACAGTTTTAGAGCTGACGTAATTGAAAGACAACTGGCACATACAGAGGCCAATCAAGTGCGTCGTGCTTACAACAGAGCACAATACATAAAAGAGCGAACGGAGATGATGGCTTGGTGGGGTGACTACTTAGAGAAAATAACCCCATTCATTAGCTATAAGTCGACTACTGTCAATGGATGGGATAAATCTCTATAAAATTCAATAATATAAAACAGGTTTGAAACTGCTGGTGCTGTTATGGCATTCGCATCATCTGCACAAGCTGGTATCACAATCCCAGCTGGTGATTGGACTGTAGATATCGGTGGTAACGTTAATGCTTACTACACAAACAAATCAACTGATGATATCAAGGCTTCAGCTACTTATAATGGCTCTTCACTTGGATCTGCTGATGAAGCTGGTACAGGCTATGATGATCGCAATACAATTGGTACTGGTTTATTGCCAGCAGCTTTTGGTATTGGTGCTAAAACACGTCAAAATGATTTGGATATTGCGTTCCAATTCTCATTCTTCACTGGTACATCTGCTGGCCAATCTACTGGTGCTGCAGCTGGTGGTAACAACACATTAAACATTCGTCAAGCATTCTTGACATTTGGTGATGCTTCATGGGGTACGATCAAAGCTGGTCGTGATCTAGGCATTTTCGGTTCTGACGCTATCTTGTCAGACATGACTTTGTTAGGCGTTGGTGTTAGTGCTGGCGGTGCTTCTGCAGCTGGCGGTTCATCAACACTAGGTCGTATTGGTTCTGGCTACATCTACGCTGACTGGAAAGGTCAAATGTCTTACGTATCACCAAACTGGAATGGTTTCCAAGTTGCTGCTGGCGTAATGGAAGGCTTCAATAACGGCCAACAAGACATGGGTTACGAAGCTAAGGCAACTTATGACTTCGCAGCTAACGATGTAACTGGTCGTGTATGGTTGGGTGGTTTGACACAAAAGACAGAAGGTGCAACAAGCTACACATCTAAAGGCTTTGATATCGGTGGTAAAGTTTCATACCAAGGTTTCGGCCTAGTTGGTTATTACTATGATGGTGAGGGTTTAGATAGCCAAGCTAATCTAAAATCATCTTTAGATATTTCAACGGCTGCTAAAGCAGGTGCTTCATTCACAAGTCTTGTAGGAACAGGCGGCTTATTCAATGGCACTGGTTTCAAAACTGATGACAGCGGTGGTTATGTTCAAGCTACATTCGCTGTTCCTGGCGTAGGTACTAAATTGGGTGTTTCTTATGGACAAAGCAATTCTAAAGGTGGCGTAGGTATCTTTACAGGCGAAGTTCAAAATGAATCATACATCGTTGGTGCGTATCACCCACTTACTAAGAGTTTAAACTTGGTTGCTGAGTATACAAATCAAGAAATTACAGCTAAAGGAACACTTGCTTCAGGTGGCAATAGTTTAACTGGTAAATTAAGCCGTGAAAGTGACACTATTTCTCTTGGTGCTATCTTATTCTTCTAGGATTTAATTCTTAGTCAGACTTAAGTTAAAACGGCATCTTCGGATGCCGTTTTTTTATTGCTTGTTTTAAATGGTGTTTTTTGAAATCGCTGTTTTTTGAAAGTTGAATATGAAATTATTGGCTGTACTGCTCACATTATTATTGTCTGGCTGCTATGCTTTATCAAATCCACAAGGTGCTGCACAATCCGTAAAAATGATAGATCTTAAAACCCAAACCTACAAAGTGACCTGTAATGGCGCAGTAGAAGATTGGCCCAATTGCTATGACCGTGCAAAACAAACCTGCCCAAATGGCTATGCGCTAAAAGAGCGTAATCAAAGCCCAGTAGGTGGTAAACGAGAGTTGGTGTTTCAGTGTAATAAATAATATGAATTTTGGTGATGCACCAGCAACTGCTAAAGCTTAATCAGCCAGCTTAGGGCGTACTCTACTTGGAGTGGCAGTACGCCGTATTTGGCATACTTCACATCGCCGAACCATACGGCTCAATGCAAGCGCTTCACTTTAGCTTTGAGATGCAACTGTCACCCCACTCTTATCGCTATATGCTTAACTCACTATGTGAGCCCAAGCGCACGAGCTGTAATGTTTTGACGTCAGGTAATCGATACATGAGGATTAAATCGGGCTTGATATGACAATTGCGATGGTCATTCCAGTTACCAATCATGGCGTGATCACAATATTTTTCAGGTAAAGCAGCATCACTTAATAGCAATATCAGAACAGCTTTGAAATCCTCAGCCAATGTCTTTTTATGCTTACCTTTAGATTCGCGCTTAAAGTCGCGTTTGAACTGACTGGTTTGTTTAATTGTTCGCATTCAAGTCAGCCATCAAGTCATCAATGGAATTGAAAGATTGAAGTTTTCCAGCTCTTGCTTCTTTCATTGCCTCAATCGTTTCAGCATTAGGGACTAAAGGCTCAAATGGCAAAGCTTTTTCTTTGGCAATGCGTGTAATCATAATTCTGAATGCGTCAGATACAGTCAGTCCCATCGCTTCTAAGACAACAGAAGCTTCGTCTTTGATTTGTTCATTCACTCGAGCTCTCACAACAGCATTGGCAGCCATGATGGTTTCCTTTTTTGATATTGAGCTACATTGTAGCACAAAAAATGAATTTATTGCTCGTTAGAATACCCAATCAGCCCTAAAAACAATCGCAAACATCCATAAGCTAGCCATGAGGCGAAGCGCCCTGCTAAATGGCGATGGCGCCAATCTTCATGGCTGAGTTTGCTGGCACCATCTTGGATAGTATTGAGAATATCTGTGCGGAGTTCGGTGGCAAATGTTTTGTCTGACACCACGACATTGGCCTCGCGCGCCAGCAGCAAGCTAAATGGGTCGATATTGGATGAGCCAACGGTTGCCCACTCACCATCTATCACCGCGACTTTGCTATGCATATAGCTTTTGCGATATTCAAAAATCTCGATGCCATGCTGTAAAAATAAGCGATAAAACGCGTGGGTGGCAAACATGCCAAAATATTCAACGCGGCCTTGCAGGAGCAATTTAACGCTAACGCCTCTGGCTGCGGCATCAATGAGTGCCTTACGAAAACGCATCCCCGGCAAAAAGTAGGCGCTAGCAATGAGGATTTCGTTTGTTGCGGACGCAATCGCTGAGAGGTAAGCCTCCTCGATGTCGCGGCGGTGCATGATGTTGTCACGCAATACCAACGCCGCCTGGATGCCTGCGTGCCCTGTACCGTGTATTGGTGGCGAATAATGAATGGGGCTTTTGAGAGGACGCAATTGCGACCAAGCAATCCGTCGCCAAAGCTTATGCATGGTGGCATAGAGCGAGGGTAACAATGGCCCTGCTAAGCACACGGCATAATCTACTCTGGCAACATCAACAAACGGTGGGTCGAAGTCGTCGAGGATATTAATGCCCCCCAAAAACCCAACAGCTTGATCGATGACGACGAGCTTACGATGCAAACGACGCAGGCGATTTTTTTTGAAGGTCCAAGGTGAAATTTTGGTGCGGTAAAACATCACTTTGACGCCACCGAGCCCTAAGGTTTGAACATAACTCGCGGGCAGATCCTGACTGCCAAAACCATCTAACAATAGGCATACCGAGACGCCGCGCTGAGCCGCTCGCATCAGCGCTTGCCCGATTTTAAGGCCTGTCTGGTCTGCTCGATAAATGTAGGTTTCGAGGTAAATTTCATGTTTGGCGCCATCAATCGCGGCTTCTAGTGCAGGAAAGTATTCCGCCCCATTTCGTAACAGCTGAATTTGATTGCCGTGGATGAAATTGGTCATGATTTATTCAGCGGGGTGTCTAGTTAAGCGAGCACTGAGCACGGCATGGTCGGACATTTTAACCAAGCGTGAACCCGAATGGACTTCGGCATGTTGAATATGAAAGCCGCGTATATAAACACGATCTAGGCTGAGTATGGGCAAGACAGAAGGAAAGCTTCTGGCATGGCGCCCGGTGTGTTGCTTAAAGACTTCATGCAAGCCAAGCTTGCCAGCGAACACGCTACCTGCGCGTGTTGTCCAATCGTTAAAATCACCTGCAATCATCAATGGCGCATCGGCTGGCACATGAGCATCGATATAGTCAGCGACCATTTTTAACTGTGCATGACGCCAGCGCGCAAACAAACCCAGATGCACACAAATAGCATGCAAAGGTTTATCCCACTTAGGGATTTGAATGGTGCAATGCAACATGCCGCGCTCCTCGGTACTGTGCGAGGAAATGTCGGCATTATTTTGAGCGACGATAGGGAATTTAGAAAGAATGGCATTGCCGTGATGGCCTGCTGGGTAAACTGAATTTTTGCCGTAAGCGAAGTGTGGCCAAATTGCATCCGCTAAAAAAGAGGCTTGACCTGCCTCTGGCCAATTACTAAAGCGCTTGCTGTGCGGGGCGTGCTCATCACGCACTTCTTGCAGAAAAACGATATCGGGCTGCAAGGTGCGGAGCAACTCGCGTTGCTCATGCAAAGCAAAACGCGCGTTAAAGTGCGTTAAGCCCTTGTGAATATTAAAAGTGGCGATGTTGAGCGTGTGATGCATGCCTTCGCCTCTGTGACTTTATGAAACCGCCAACATACGGTCTAAGGTCAGCTTGGCGAGAACGGCTTCTTTTGCGGGCACTTTAATTTGATTGACCACATTACCTTCAACTAAATTTTCAAGCGTCCAAGCCAAGTGTTGTGGATCAATACGCGCCATGGTGGAGCATTCACACACCACATGCGACATAAACTGCACGGTTTTACCTTGTGGCTTCATTTGCTCCGCCAAACGATTGACCAAGTTAAGCTCGGTGCCCACTAACCAATGGGTGCCCGCAGGCGCATCAGCAACGGTCTTTAAGATGTATTCAGTTGAGCCCACATAGTCTGAGTTCAAACACACTTCAAAAGGCGACTCAGGGTGCGAAATCACCAAACCTTCAGGATGCTCTGCACGGAATTTAGTGATGTTTTGCTCGCGGAACATTTGATGCACCGCGCAGTGGCCTTTCCATAGCAAAATCTTGGCGTTTTTAATTTGCTCTTCAGTCAAACCGCCCATCGGCTGGTCAGGGTCCCACACTGGCATTTGCTCAAGTGGGATACCCATTTTATATCCACTCCAACGCCCTAAGTTTTGGTCAGGGAAGAACAAGACTTTTTCTTTTTGCTGAAACGCCCATTCTAAAATTTTTGGTGCATTAGTTGAGGTACACACAATGCCGCCATGCTCCCCACAAAAAGCTTTTAAATCGGCTGCGGAATTAATGTAAGTCACTGGCGTTATTTTTTCATCAAAATCCAGCACTTTAGATAACTCACGGCGTGAACGCTCTACTTTAGCCAAGTTCGCCATATCGGCCATCGAACAGCCTGCTGAAAGGTCTGGCAAGATAGAAATTTGTTCGGGACGCGACAAAATATCAGCCACTTCAGCCATAAAATGTACGCCCAAAAAAACGATGTATTCAGCGTCCGTTTCACCAGCAAAACGAGAAAGCTTGAGTGAATCGCCGGTGTAATCGGCATGGCGATATACGCCTTCTTGCTGATAATGATGGCCAAGAATGACTAATTTTTTACCGAGCTTTTGCTTAGCCGCCACAATACGCGCCTGCAAATCTTCCTCATTGCGGGCTTGATAGGGTTCAAATTTAATTTGGGAAACTTGCATAATCATTCCGTTAAAGTGTTAATTGGTGACGCTCACCGAGTAATCGGAGCGCCTCCACATTCGTCCAAGAAAATACACGCTTGGCCGCCTCGCGCCAATCCACCCATTCATAAGCCACATGCTCATTAGGCGCTAATTTTACATCTAGCGTTGAAGGCAATTCCAACCCAAAAATATGCTCGGTATTGTGCGTAACGCCTGGTGCATAGCGATAACGCCAATGCTCATAAATTTCGTAGGTTTGTGAGAAATACCAATCGCTTAAATCAAACTGCGTAGCATCCAAACCTGTTTCTTCCATGACTTCGCGAACAGCCGTGTCGCGAAGCGTTGCATCTTCAACTTCTATACTTCCAGTGACGGATTGCCAAAATCCTGTTTTATCCGCACGCTCGATTAACAAGACCTTTAAATCGGCCGTGTGAATCAAGACTAAAACAGAAATTGGGGTTTTGAAATCCACAGATGCCTCAACTTAAAATTAAAAAAGGCGCTTTGAAAGCGCCTTTTTCTTTCTACTTAAGCGCCTGCCACATTTGGCGTACGCACTCGAATATGCAACTCACGTAGTTGTTTTTCATCTACTTCGTTTGGTGCGTTGGTCATCAAACATTGTGCACGTTGTGTTTTCGGGAACGCAATTACGTCACGAATAGATTCAGCACCTGCCATCAACGTCACTAAACGATCTAGACCAAACGCTAAGCCGCCGTGTGGTGGCGCACCATATTGAAGCGCATCAAGCAAGAAGCCGAATTTCTCTTGAGCTTCTTCTTTGCTAATCTTTAATGCATCAAATACTTTTGATTGCACTTCTTGTTTGTGGATACGCACTGAACCGCCGCCCACTTCCCAGCCGTTAAGCACCATGTCATAGGCTTTAGATAAGCAAGCGCCAGGGTTAGTCGCGAGTAAGTCTTCGTGACCGTCTTTGGGTGCCGTGAACGGATGGTGAAGCGCAACCCAACGATCTGCTTCTTCATCGTGTTCAAACATTGGGAAGTCCACCACCCATAGCGGTGCCCAAGCACGGCCATCCACATGGCCATGTTCGTGCCCCACTTTAAGGCGCAGAGCGCCTAAGGCTTCGTTCACGATCTTAGTTTTATCCGCGCCAAAGAAAATGATATCGCCATTTTCTGCGCCTGTGCGTTCAATAATTGCCTTCAACGCTGTTTGGTGAATGTTCTTAACAATCGGGCTTTGCAGGCCTTCTTCATTCAGTTGGGTAATGTCGTTAATGCGGATGTAGGCCAAACCTTTAGCGCCATAAATCTTCACAAATTCAGTGTATGCGTCAATGCCAGAGCGGGTGATTGCCGCGCCGTTAGGCACACGCAAAGCTGCGACACGGCCATTTTCCATATTGGCAGCGCCTGCAAATACTTTGAAATCCACATCTTTCATTACATCTGAAAGCTCAGTAATTTCAAGCGTAACGCGCATATCAGGCTTATCTGAACCATAACGCGTCATGGCTTCCGAGAATGGCATGCGTGGGAATTGTGCTGGCAAGTCGATATCTTGAACGCCTTTGAACATTTTACGAATCATGTCTTCGACGATGTTCATGATCTCTTCTTCGCCCAAGAATGAAGTTTCAATATCCACTTGGGTAAATTCTGGCTGACGGTCCGCACGTAAATCTTCGTCACGGAAACATTTAGTGATTTGGAAATAACGATCAAAACCTGAAACCATCAAGAGTTGTTTGAACAACTGTGGTGACTGTGGCAAGGCGAAGAACATGCCATGATGTACACGGCTTGGCACCAAGTAATCACGTGCACCTTCTGGGGTGCTGCGGGTCAACATTGGGGTTTCAACTTCAATAAAGCCGTTGCTATCCAAATGATCACGCAAGGTCTTAGCCACACGGTAACGCAACATCATGTTCTTTTGCATCGCTGGACGGCGGAGATCGATATAACGGTGCTCAAGACGCACAGTTTCAGTTAAGTTTTCATCATCCAACATGAATGGTGGGGTAAGCGATGCATTGAGAATTTCAATCTCACTTGCCAACATTTCCACTTCACCGGTCGGGATGTTTTTGTTCACGGTGCCTTCTGGGCGCGGGCGAACTTTACAGGTGACTTTCAACACATATTCACTACGCACTGATTCAGCGATGGCAAATGCTGCTGGCGTGTCTGGGTCGATGACGATTTGCGCCATGCCTTCACGGTCACGCAAGTCGATAAAAATAACGCCACCATGGTCACGGCGACGATGCGCCCAACCACATAAAGTTACTGTTTGGCCAATGAGGTCGCGGTTTACATGTCCGCAATAATGAGTTCGCATAGTGATAATGTTCTTATTAGAAAAATTAAAGTAAAAAGTTAATTAAGCATTTGTAAATTAAGCATCGGATGTTGCATCAACACCGGGGTCATGCTCGAGGGTGTGAGGCACTGCTGGGGCTACAACCCCCATCGAAATAATGTATTTCAAGGCTTCATCCACACTCATGTGCAATTCAATCACATCGGCTTGATGCATCATCAAGAAAAAACCAGAGGTTGGGTTAGGCGTAGTGGGTACATAAACACTGACATAATCGCCTTTCAGATGGTTCGCCACATCACCACCTGGACGGCCTGTTAAAAAGGCAATCGTCCAAGAGCCTTGACGCGGGTATTGCACCAACAAAGCCTTACGGAAAGCATTACCGGAATCTGAAAACAAAGTATCAGACACTTGCTTAACACTCGAATAAATCGACTTAACGACAGGCACGCGCGCAAGCATCGCCTCCCATACAGCAAGCAAACGCTTACCAAAAAAGTTAGTCGCAATCACCCCCGTGAACAAGATAATCAGCAGGGTTAAAATCGCGCCAATACCAGGAACGGTTCGTCCAAGCTGCGCTTCAGGACGCCACTCAACAGGCAGTAGCAATAAGCTTTGATCCATCACACCGATCAAGGTGCTGAGCACCCAAACCGTAATGAACAATGGCACGAGTACTAACAAACCAGTAATAAAGTTTTTTTTCATATGTTCTTAATTAAGTAACGCGTATTTAATGACAGGCACAGCCGGTATTACAAGCGGCAGGTGCGGCTTCCGTTTTTGTTTCAGCAACGCTCGCATCTGGCTTGCTGGTATTGGGTTTAGCGCCACTACCTTTAAAATCTGTCGCGTACCAACCTGTGCCGTTTAATTGAAATGCGGGCGCTGATACTTGCTTCGCAAATGTTTCTTTACTGCATTCTGGGCATACCGTTACGCTGGGCTCGCTCACCTTGCGCATGACCTCTTTTTTGAAGCCGCAACTTGCACATTGATAGTCATAAATAGGCATGTTTAGTTCCTACTCAAAAAAACAGAATTATACCCGAACAGTGCGGCTTAGACATGTCCATTCATCCCAGTGTCAAGTGTGGCTTTCCAAGGCGCGACTTTTAACAAGAGCAACATCCCAGGAATCGCTAATAAAAAACACAGGATAAAAAATTGCGTCCAACCAAAATAGTCAACTAAATAGCCAGTTGCGGCATTGGCAAAAGTACGTGGCACAGCCGCTAGGCTAGTAAATAGGGCGAACTGCGTCGCGGTATAAAGTGGATTGGTCGTATGCGCAATGAAGGCCACAAATGCCGCCGTGCCCAGCCCAACTCCTAAGGCCTCCAGGCCAATGACAAGCGCCAACCAAGGCAGGCTATGGCCAACCGTGGCAAGCCAAGCAAAGCCTAAAATGGCAATCATTTGCACTGCACCAAAAATCCACAATGCGCGATTAATGCCCAAGCGCATCATCCAAACGCCACCTAGCATTCCACCAATCACGCTAGGCCAAAGCCCTGCATTTTTGGCTACTAAACCGATTTCGGTTTTAGTAAATCCCATCTCTAAATAAAATGGCGTAGCAAGCGCGGTCGCCATGCTATCGCCCAATTTATATAGAAAAATAAATAACAAAACCGTCAATGCGCTTTTAATGCCGTTGCGTCTTACGAACTCTTGAAATGGCTCGATTACCGCCGCCCGCAATGTTTTTGGCGCAACATTTTTAAGTGCGGGTTCAGTGATTAATAAAGTCATCACCAAGCCCGGCAACATAAACAAAGCTGTAATCATAAAAACGCTAGACCAGTCCATGTGGTCAGCCAAGATTAAGGACAAAGAGCCTGGCACTAGGCTGGCGATTTTGTAAGCATTGACGTGCACTGCGTTACCGAGGCCAAGCTCAACGTCAGGTAATAATTCTCGGCGATACGCATCGAGCACCACATCTTGGCTGGCACTTAAAAATGCCACCAATACACAGAAAAACGCGATGGTGCGAATATCCAATTGCGGATGGAAAAATCCAAACACGGGCAAGGTAATCAGCAAACCAATTTGTGTAATGAGCAACCATCCTCGGCGGCGACCAAAGGGAAGTGCATATCGGTCAAACAACGGCGCCCAAATAAACTTCCAAGTAAATGGCAAACCAATCAAAGCGAAAAGGCCAATCTCCTTGAGCGAAACGCCTTCGCTTTTTAGCCAAGCGGGCAGCAAACTAATCAGAATGTAAAGCGGCAAACCAGAACTAAAGCCGGTGAAGATACAAATCAACATGCGCTTATTAAGGAGGGCGTGCAAAAAGTGAGGATTATTTTTCATAGGCTCAACATTACCCGAAAAGCACCTTCTCATGCCACAATATCAGCATGATTGAATTAAGTTTAATAAGTGCATTTTTAGTGGGTCTTTTAGGTGGGGGGCATTGTGTTGGCATGTGCGGGGGCATTGTCGGCGCTGTAAGCATGCACTTACCTCAGAGCAAATCTAAAGCACCTTTTTTGTTGGCCTATAACACTGGTCGCATATTAAGCTACACGCTGGCCGGGAGTATTGCTGGCTTAGTGGGCGCTTCTAGTTTTTTCCTTCAAAACGTCCTTCCAATTCAACATGTGTTATACGGCATCAGTAGCTTAATACTCATTGCACTTGGCCTTTATTTAGCAGGTATTTGGCATGGGGTAACCTACTTAGAAGGTGCAGGAAAATTCATTTGGAAAACGCTTCAGCCTTATTCAAAACGCTACATTCCCGTACAAAATATTAAGCAGGCTTTTTTCTTGGGCAGCTTATGGGGTTGGTTACCCTGCGGCTTGGTTTATAGCGTGTTGATTGCGGCGATTGCAACGGGGAGTGCTGTGAGTGGTGGCTTATTAATGTTCGCTTTTGGGCTTGGCACCTTACCCACCTTGCTCACCATGGGCATGGCAGCCGTTAAGCTCAAAGCCTTTTTGCAAAACGTTTGGATACGACGGGTAAGTGGATTGCTGGTGTTAGGTTTTGGTTTGTTAGGGCTCTATAAGCTGCTTTAAAGTCTAAATGGATGCCGGATCTAGTCCGGCATGACAGTGCAGAATATGTAAGCTATCTTTGAGATAGCATCCACTGTTGTCACCCCGGCCTTCGAGCCGGGGTCCATTTTTTAAAATCCATCATTTAAAACCTTTCAAAAGACGATTACATGACCTATTACGTTTACATATTAGCGAACAAGCCTCGTGGAACGCTATATGTTGGCGTCACAAACAACCTTGTCAGAAGAGTGTTTGAGCATAAAAACAAATTAATTGAGGGTTTTACAGAGCGTTATGATGTAAATTAACTGGTTTGGTATGCATCAAGCGAAAGCATTGAGTCAGCAATTGCCCATGAAAAAAGGCTTAAACGTTGGCGACGCGAATGGAAAATTGAAATGATCGAAAAACAGAATGCCGAGTGGATGGATCTTTACAGTCAAATTATTTAATTATTAAAATGGACCCCGCATCAAGTGCGGGGTGACACAGAGAAATTTGGAAGTCATAGAGTAAATGGGTTCTTAAACATTTGTTAAGAGCTACTTCTAAGATGACTCTTAGCCGTCCCAAGTTGTCACCCCCCACTTTGGCGTGTAAATAATCTGTTTTAACAGATATATTCCACGGACAAGACCCTTGCGGTTTGATGCGGGGTCCATTTTGATTTTTTACACTAGCGAACTTTTACACCAGCGAATATGGCAAGGGCTAGCCAGCCCTCAAACGATACATCGCTAATGAACCCATCATGTTCGGCATAAAGTGCACTGCTTCTTTATCGTTAAGCACCAAGCGTTCTTGAATCACAATATCGCTTTTACGACAGAACTCATCAAAATCTTGAATCGTACATAAATGCACATTGGGTGTGTCGTACCACTGATACGGCAAGGTGTCAGAAACCGGCATATGGCCGCCTAGCGCTAATTGAAAACGATAGCGCCAATAGCCAAAATTTGGAAAAGTCACAATCACTTCACGGCCAACGCGCAGCATTTCTTTCACAATCGCTTCTGTGTTGAGCACTGCTTGCAAGGTTTGCGACAAAACCACCACATCAAAAGATTGCGCCTCAAAGCCAGACAAGCCTGACTCCAAGTCCATCTGAATCACATCAATGCCGTTATTCATGGCTTTTAGCCAGTTGGCATCGTCTTTTTCCACGCCATAAGCACGAACATTGTGGGTCTTGCGAAGCTTAGTGAGCAAAGCGCCATCGCCGCAGCCCAAGTCCAGCACCTTGGCATTTGGAGAAATCCATTTAGCTATTAATTCAAAGTCGGCACGGTTTTCAGCGTTGAGCGCGATATTTTTTTCTAGATTACCCATCTCACACCTCAATCTTTGCAAAGTAAGCACGCATGATGTTGTGATAATGCGCATCTGGCATTAAGAACGCATCGTGGCCGTGTGCCGCGGTTACTTCGGCGTAGCTTACTGAAAGCTCGTTATCGAGCAAGGCTTTCACAATTTCACGTGAACGCGCTGGCGAAAAACGCCAATCGCTAGTAAATGAAACTACCAAAAAGTCAGCTGTGACTTTAGCCAAAGCCGCTGATAAATCGCCACCATGTTCAAATGCTGGATCAAAGTAATCCAACGCGCGAGTCATGCGTAAATAGGTATTCGCATCAAACTCGCCCGCAAATTTATCGCCTTGGTAGCGCAAGTAAGATTCCATCTCAAACTCAACATCGAAGCCATATTTAATATTGCCATCGCGCAATTTACGACCAAATTTTGCGCCCATGGCATCATCACTCAAATAAGTAATGTGGCCCAACATACGTGCAATCCGTAAGCCACGACGCGGCACCGCACCATGATTGTAGTAATCGCCTTCGTAAAATTCCGGGTCGGTAATAATCGCTTGGCGCGCCACTTCGTTAAACGCAATGTTTTGTGCAGTTAAATTAGGGGCGGAAGCAATCACCAAAGCGTGGCGCATACGCTCAGGATAGGCAATTGACCATTGCAAAGCCTGCATACCACCCAAGCTGCCACCAAGCACTGCGGCGAGTTGTTTAATGCCAAGAAAATCTGCTAATCGTGCTTGGGAGTTGACCCAATCTTCAACCGTCAAAATAGGGAAGCTTGCGCCCCAGGGTCTATCGGTATCTGGATTGGTGCTTAGCGGACCACTACTGCCATGACAGCCACCAAGATTATTGAGGCCAATCACAAAGAATTTGTTGGTGTCTAGGGGTTTGCCTGGGCCAATGAGGTTATCCCACCAACCAGGATTTTTGTCATCTTCGTGATGCTTGCCAGCCACATGATGATGCCCAGAAAGCGCATGGCAAATCAGCACCGCATTGGATTTATCGGCATTGAGTTCGCCGTAAGTCTCATACATGAGGTTGAACTGAGGCAACACTTGACCGCTTTTTAGCGTCAGTGGCGAATTGAAATGTGCAATTTGTGGGGCAACAATGCCGACGGATGAATTTTCTGACATGCGCTGATTATACTATGGCGGCGCTAAATTGCGCCAAATGTGACGCGCTGCGTGCCCGCGATGTCCCTTGCATGGTCTATTTGGCTAAAACCTCGTGCTTTTAATAATGCTGCAACTGCATCCGCTTGGTCGTAGCCATGCTCCAACATGAGCCAGCCATTTGGATTGAGATATTCAGGCGCGTCTTGAATGATTTTTCGAATGTCGTCTAAACCATCCACGCCAGAAGCCAGCGCCGATAATGGCTCAAAACGTAAATCGCCTAGTTTTAGATGTTCATCATCTTGGGCGATGTAAGGCGGATTGCTCACAATCACATCAAATTTTTCACTTACTAGCGCTGAAAACCAATTGCTCTCAATCAAGTGAACATTGGATAAATTTAAGCTTTGCGCATTTTCAATCGCCACTTTTAGTGCCTCAAGTGAGGCATCAACTGCAATTACTTTTGTTTGCGGAAGCTGGCTGGCAATCGCCAAAGCCACTGCACCTGTCCCAGTGCCTAAATCCAGAATATTAAGGCTGACATTTTGTGGAATTTTTGCTAAAGCTGCTTCCACCAAAGTTTCAGTATCTGGCCTAGGGATAAGCGTTGCGGGGGTGGTTTTAAGTGGCAAACCATAAAACTCGCGTGAGCCTAGGATATAAGCAATCGGCTCACCGTTTAAGCGGCGTTGCACCAATGCTTCAAAACCCGCTTGCTGATTGGCTTCCAGGGCATCGGTTTCGTGGCCAATCAGCCAAGCGCGGTTCACATTCAACACTTGCTGGCAGAGTAAATTTGCCTCAAAGCTGGCTTCTGTTGGTTCCAGCTCAAGCGTGTTTTGGATTGATTGTGCCGCTTGACGCAGGGCATCACCAATTTGCATTAGCAAATTCTCACCACCACTTGTTTGGTAAAGAAGCTAAACGCTAAGTATTCATATTTCCAACCGTAAGTTTTAAGCGCTTCTTGAAAGGCTTTGTATTCATCTTCACGCCAATGTTGATTGCCGATATATTCATCAAAAATAATCACTGTGCCTTTGACGATTCTTGGCGCAAGCAAATCCAAAACCGTTTTGGTTGAGCTATAAATATCGCAATCAATATTAATTAAACGTGCTTGCTCGGTATTGGTTTTTAAGAATTCTGGCAAAGTCGCATCAAACCAACCCGCATGTAAATGAATATTGCTAGGCACTTTTGGGATCACGCCACGGGTGGAATAACTACCTTTCCCTTCGTCGTGCCAATCTTCGGGAATGCCTTCAAAGCTATCAAAACCATGGACATCTTGTTTGGCGAGCGTGGCTAATTGGCGAGTTGAGTTGGCATGACGCACCCCAAATTCCAACACTGCGCCTTTCACTTTGGATGCTTTGGTCGCAAGCTCAAAAGTGGCGTGTATGCTGCCTGTGACAGGTGGCAATTTGTCTTTAATGGCGCCTTTGAAATACTGCCAGGCATCTAATCGAGATTTGATTAAGGCATCACCATGTTGGATTTTTTCAAACTCGGCTTCAGCGGCTTTGGTGTTGCCTTGGTAATCTTGCAACATGCCCAACATAAAAATGGCATCCGCATCTTGTGGATTTAATTGAATCACCGCTTCAAGGCTAGCAATGGATGGCGCTAGATTTTTAGCATCAATTAAAGCGGCATGTAAGTTGTAATGGGCGTCTAAATAACGAGGCTCAAGGGCAATGGCTTTGCGATAAGCGGCAATTGCTAAATCGAGCTTACCTTGCTCATGATAAGCAAAGCCTAAATTAGCAATGTATTGGGGCTTGGTGGCATCGCGTTTCACCACGTTGGATAAATGCGTGACAGCTGCTTCAATATCACCATCTTTCAGCGCAATTAAGCCCAATAAATGCACCGCATCAATTTGTGCCGGCACCGCCTGGATGATTTGCTGACAAATGCTTTTTGCCTGTTCAAAACGTTGTGCTTCAAAGTTTACCCATGCCGTACGCAAGCCTTGCATCAAGGCTTGTGGGCTTACTGTCTGCGCCGGTTTGCTGGCACAACATTGCTTAAATTTTTTGCCACTCCCACAAGCACACGGGTCGTTACGGCCTTGTTTAGTCATTGCTTATTCACGATTACGAAAACATTGCATAGTATAACCGCATGCTAAAATTTAGGATGCTGTAAATAACCGATTGAATTGCAAAAAATGAGCGCAAAAAAACCACCATTTAACCCTGACCAACTCTATCAGCGTGCATTAAGCTTGCACCATGCTGGCAAACTTACTGATGCTGAAGGCTTGTATAAAACCCTGTTAAGTTATTTCCCCAACCAGGTGGAAATATTAACGACTTTAGGCATTGTGCTATTGCAACAAGGCCGCTCTGAAGCTGGTTTTCAGCAGCTGAAAAAATCACTCAGCCTTAATCCCAAGCAGCCTGCCGCGCTTTACAACATGGCCGTGGAATTGCAAAAACTTACACGTTTGGATGAAGCATTGGCTTGCTACAATCAAACACTCAGGCTCAATCCGAATGATATTAATGCGCTGATTAATCGCGGCAATACCCTCAAGGATTTGAAACAATATCAAGAAGCCATCGACAGCTTTGAACGCGCATTAGCGCTTCAGCCGAATATTCCGTCTGCCCATTGGAATAAAGCATTGACTCACATTTTTTTGGGTGAGTATGAAAAAGGCTGGAAAGAGTACGAGTGGGGCTGGCAATGTGGTGAACGTGGCAAGCCAAGACAATATAGCCAACCCACATGGCTAGGTGCAGAGCCTATCGCTGGCAAAACAATCCTTATTCACCCAGAGCAAGGTTTTGGCGATTTAATCCAATTTTGTCGCTATGTGACTATGCTAGAAAAGTTAGGCGCAAAAGTGATGTTGGAAGCGCCAGCTTCACTGGTGGAATTAATGGCAAGTTTGTCGCCAACTGTTAGTGTGATTAAAGAAGGTGACGCATTACCAGCTTTTGATATGGTTTGCCCTGTGATGAGCTTGCCTTTAGCACTCAAAACAAGCCTAGAAACGATCCCAGCAAGCACGCCTTACCTCACTGTGAGCGATGCCAAAAAACAATACTGGCAGGCTAAGTTAGGCCAAAAAACCAAACCACGCATCGGCATTGTGTGGTCAGGCTCGATGACCAATCAAATCGATAACAATCTCTGCGCGAGACGTAACATTCCACTAGCGCAACTCAAGCCCTTATTCGACTTGCCGTTTGAATTTCATGTGTTACAAAAAGACATTCGGCCTGAAGATCAGCCTACATTAGAAAACCTAGCCCAACTTCATTGCCACCAAGAGGAATTAAACGACTTTGCGGATACCGCCGCCATTATTCAAGAAATGGACTTAGTGATTTCGGTATGCACTTCTGTTGCGCATTTGGCTGGCGCTTTAGGCCATCAAACTTGGGTGCTGTTGCCTTACTCAGCGGATTATCGCTGGATGACCAATGAAAACGACAGCCCTTGGTATCCAAGTGTTCAATTAATCCGAAGTGAAAAAATTGGTGACTGGTCAGAGGTTGTTCATCAAGTGAGGATGAAGTTACTTCCAGCTTAAATTGAGTTTCCGATGGGTAGCCGCGCAGTCTCGCAAATACAAATTAATTAAACTTTGGTATGGAATACCCACCTCTTCCGAAACCGCCTTGAAGTAAGACACAGAATCTTCATCCAGGCGGATGGTAATTGGCTTCTTAAGCTTAGCAGCGTATGGGTTCTTTTTTGCTTTTGAAAAGTCGTATTCTTCACGCATGATATTCACCTTAGTCGTATGCTTTTGTTTCGTTAGTGGTTGCTTTACGGGCGGATATTATTCGAATAACATTGCCCTTACTGCGATAGCAATGGCAGACAATCAACACTCGAAGGCCGCTACTAAGACCCAATAAAATTAACCGATCTTCGTTTGCAGAATGGTCAGGATCGCCAATCAATTTTGCATGCTCATCAAAAAAGACTGTGCGAGCTTCCTCAAAAGAGACGCCGTGCTTATTAATATTAGCGGCAGCTTTAAGCGTATCCCATTCAAACTTTATTGAATCCATATGTACATTGTAAGTACGTATTATTTTATTAGCAACACTATTTATTACACTGAAACACTAGCTCGCGTTTACCACCTACAGGGCTTTGGTTGCGTTCTTTTTGCGCATAGCCATTTGGGCAGGTTTGTTTTGCGCGGTCAAAACAATTAGGCCAGTCTTCTACAGCACCATTACACGTGGCTTTGTAAATCTTATTTTTATAGTCTAGGGTTTGCACTGGCTGTGCAGCGCCTTGTGGATTTGAGAGGCTAGAACAAGCAGATAAAGTAAGAGTTAGTAATGCAGCTAATAATTTCATAGTGATACCTTTTGTATTGAGCAATAAAAAACGGCACCCTAAGGTGCCGTTTTAACTTAAGTCTAACTAAGAATTAAATCCTAGAAGAATAAGATAGCACCTAGAGAGATAGTGTCGTTCTCTGTTTTCTTAACAGCTGAGCCAGTTGCAGCGTTGTTCTTGATTTCTTGCTGTGTGTATTCAGCAACCAAGTTCAAGCTCTTTGTCAACGGGTGGTAAGCACCAACGATCCATGATTCATTTTCAATATCGAATGATGTACCGTTAGCTGCTTTTGAGTTAGAAACACCCCATGAAGCACCCAATTTAGTACCGATAGTTGGAACAGCGAATGTTGCTTGAACATAGCCGCCGCTATCTTTAGACTTCTGACCGTTAGCGTTGAATAGACCACCAAGAACAGTTTGACCATCTAAGCCTTCACCATCATAGTAGTAACCAACTACAGAAGCACCAGCGTATGAAGCTTTAGCACCAACGTCGAAACCACGTGATGTATAGTTGTTTGTGCCTTCAGATTTTTGTGTAATACCAGAAACCCAAACACGGCCAGTTACATCATTAGCTGCGAAATCATAAGTTGCCTTAGCTTCATAGCCTAAGTTGTCTTTATTGTATGCAGAACCTGGACGGAAGTTTTCAACTACAGCACCAGTAACTTGGAAACCATTAAAGATAGGTGAAGCATATTGAATTTGACCTTTCCAGTCAGCGTAGATGTAACCAGAACCGATACGGCCTAGTGTAGATGAACCACCTGCTGGGCCACCAACACCAACGCCTAACAATGTCATGTCTGACAAGATCGCATCAGAACCGAACACGCCTAGGTCACGACCAGCTTTGATAGTACCCCATGAAGCATCACCGAATGACAAGAATGCTTGACGAATGTTCAATGTGTTGTTACCAGCTGCGCCGTAACCTGCAACACCGTTTTCACCTGATGATGTACCAGTGAAGAATGAGAATTGGAACGCAATGTCCAAATCATTTTGACGTGTTTTAGCGCCAATACCAAAAGCAGCTGGCAATAGACCAGTACCGATAGTGTTTGCATCAGCTGCATCAGCTGAAACACCAGCTGCTGTAGTTGTTTTTGATTGTACATTTGTGTAGTAAGCGTTAACGTTACCACCGATGTCAACAGTCCAATCACCAGCTGGGATTGTGATACCAGCGTTAGCTGCAGATGAGAATGCTACTAAAGCACCAGCAGCTGTAATGAAGACATCATCTAATTGATTTCTATATGAAATACTAAAAAAATAATAGTAGTCTAGCTACCGCTGTCAAATAAAAAATTATTTCGATATTTGATGTAAATAGTCGCTCCACCACTCCATCATTTCCATACGTTCCTCCATATATTCGGCGCGGTTGTAGGCTCTGCGCACTTGGTTACCATCAATGTGGGCGAGTTGTCTTTCAATCACATCGGCTCTAAATTCTCGTTCATTTAATACCGTGCTGGCGATGGCGCGAAAGCCATGCGCGGTCATTTGGTTTTTGTAGCCCATCCAGTAAAGCGCTTCGATGAGCGCGTTGTCACGGATTGGTTTACTTGGGTCGCCGTTGTGAAATAAATATTCGTCGCTAGGAAATTTTTCTTTTAGTTCGTGTAGCACTGAAAGCGCTTCTTTTGAGAGGGGTACTGTATGTTCAACCCGCATTTTCATTCGCTCTGCGGGTATCTTCCAAAGTTTGGCGTTTAAATCAAACTCAGTCCATTTGGCATATAGCAATTCGCTTTTGCGTACAAAGGTCATGGCCAGTAGCTTTAAGGCTAGGCGCACTTTTTCTTCATTGGGTTTGCTGTATTGTTCAATGTCGCGCATGAGCTTGGGTAGCTTTTCTAGCGATACGGCTTTTTGCGGCGTGACGGAATGCGGGAGTAAAACCACGGTAAGGCCATCGGTAATATTACGCTTGCAAAAGCCCGAGGCCATGGCAAAGCGCCATATTTGGCTGCAATCATTCAGCACTCTTTTGGCTAAATCAAATGCACCGCGTTCTTCCACCTTTTTAATAATCGCGAGCACGTCGGCGGTGGTAATTTTTTGGATATTACGTTTGCCGATGAGCGGAATCACATTGTTTTTTAAGCGCCGCTCTACTTCTATCTTGTGACGAGGCGTCCAAAGCGGGGCCTTGCGTTTCAGCCATTCTTGAATAATTTGTTGCACCTGTAAGTGTTCAGTGAGGTTGTGCGGCTTCTCTAAGGTGACGGCAAACTCGTGGTCTTTCAGGTGATAAGCATGTTGATACTTTTTGAGGATCAACATTTCATAAAACTGAATGGCACGCTTGTAGGCTTCTTTTTTGTCCATCGTTTTACAACTGTGCCGATAGGTGGTGCCTTGGTCGTAATAACTCGCTTGCCAATAAGGTGAGGCGTTGTTGATATAGACTTTTAATTTAGTGGGGTAGCCTGGAACGGAGGTAATGGTTCCAGGAATGGCAGCGGTTTTGTGCCTTGGTTCTTGAGTGACAATATCAATAAATTTATTCAACATTGATGAATAATACACAAGAGTAATATTGGCTAACTATATATTTTATATACCAAAAACGCAATGATTGCCATAGTCTAAACACCGCTCTTCTACTTTTATACTATTTAACAAATTGAATGAGTTCAATTTTATAGATAATTGCAGATGCCCTTAACAGCATAAAAACGCATCATTTAAGTTTTGAGAAGATTGAGTCGCTTTTAGCTATAATCTAATTTTGGTGATAAAAACTCTATAAATGATAAGGCTCGTGATGCAAAAACGATTAATCAATACCGCAAATGCTGGCATGTTAATACTAGGTGGATTACTTGCTGGCTGTAGCACCGTTAAAGATTTAACCAACGTGGATTTGGCCGGCATGAAAGTTTGGCCTTTTGGTAATAATGATGTGCCACGTGTTTATCAGCCAGCGAATTCCGTGCCTTATCTATGTGAGGGCAATAAAAAGTTTTTTGTACGCATGCTAGACAACGGCGCTTCTGCATGGCTGATTTTGCCTGAGCGTGAAGTGTTATTGGCACAGTCTGGCGCAAGCAAAGTCTATACAAATGGCATTAGCAAATTAGATTTGAGCAGCGACGATGTGAGCTTGGTGATCAATGAGACCACAAAGTATGTGGGTTGTAAGGCGAATTCAGCCGCCAAGGTTTCTAAAGTCACGCCAAGTCCTTCAGCGGCGGTCGCTAAAAAAGAAGCGACACCTAAAGCAGAAGCCAAAGAAGCTGCTGAGAAAAGCTGGTTAGGTAAGCTCAAGTTTTGGGAAAGCGATCCGCAACCACAAGCTGCGCCAACCGCACCAGTGGTTAACGTGGTTGAGCCGGTTAAGGTAGCAGAGCCAGCACCCGTGCCGGCTCCGGTTAAAGAAGCCGTGCCTGTGGTCCCCGAAGCCGTTGTCGTTCAGGATGTTGCACCGCCAACCTTGCCGGAAAAAGAATTAGTCGCCAAAGAAGATGTGCAGCAAGAGGTGGCACAAGCGGATACAAAACAGACAGATCAAGCGGCAGTGCTCAGCACCTTGGATGCCTGGGCGAGTGCCTGGCGTAGCAAAAATACCGATGCTTATTTAAGTTTTTACTCAGCAAACTTTAAGCCAGAAGGCATGAGCCAAAAAGCGTGGATCGCGCAACGTAAACAACGTCTTGGATCTAATCCTGCTGAAATTTCCTTGGTGTTAGAGAACGTGAAAGTTGGTGCGGATGCTAATAAGGCTGAGGTGAGCTTTGTGCAGCGTTATACCAGCGGCAAGGTCAGCGATACTGTGGTGAAAGTATTGCGCTTTGAGAATGAAAATGGCCATTGGTTTATTGTGAAAGAGACTTCACAGGCTAAAAAGTAAGCATCAGACGGCAAAGCTATCAATAAGATAAACATCATGAAAAGCTATCGTAAAGAACTTTGGTTTAATCCACCGACTCGTGTGGCCTTGATTAATATCACCCACCAGATTAATGAATGCTTGCGTGAAAGCGGTGTGCGTGAGGGCTTGGTGTTGGTGAATGCCATGCACATTACGGCGAGTGTGTTTATTAACGATGATGAGTCAGGTTTGCATCACGATTATAAAGAATGGCTAGAACGTCTTGCGCCACATGAGCCTATTCGCAATTATCGCCATAACGATACGGGAGAAGATAACGCAGATGCCCACATGAAACGCCAGATTATGGGTCGTGAGGTAGTGGTGGCGATCACCGAGGGTCGCTTAGACTTTGGCCCTTGGGAGCAGATTTTTTATGGTGAATTTGATGGTCGCCGCAAAAAACGCGTGTTGGTTAAGATTATTGGTGAGTAATGTCAGATTCATTCAAAAGGCGCTAATCTCTATCAGGGCTAGCGCCTTTTTTTATTAGATGCAGCGCTAAAACAGCAACAAATTTTGTTAATACAATCGAGTATTTCTTAACGGACGAATCACTAAAGGGTGAGTCAATGAGTGCATCAAAATCAACAACCTTAAAAGCCTTTGGCGCGTTGGTGTTGTTATCACTCTTGTGGGGCTATAACTGGGTGGTGATGAAATACGCGCTGCTTGATGCAGGGCCGTTTCAATTTGGCGCACTTCGTACTTTCTTGGGCGCTTTATGCCTGATGGGTGTTTTGGTCGTATTCAAAAAACCATTGCGCCCAAGAGAGCTACCCACGTTGATTTTACTTGGGATACTCCAAACCTGCGGTTTTACCGGTTTGATTATTTGGGCGCTGGTGCATGGTGGTGCGGGTAAAACGGCAGTGCTGACTTACACCATGCCATTTTGGGTGATGGTGCTTGCTTGGCCTCTGTTGGGTGAAAAAATACGGGGGATGCAGTGGGTGGCGGTTTTTGCTTCGCTGTTAGGTCTCGTGCTTATTTTTGATCCACTACATTTAGGCAGTGATGTGTTCAGTATGTCATTAGCAGTAATGGCCGGGGTATTTTGGGCGCTAGCGGTGATTTTGGCCAAAAAGCTACATCATCGTGTACCAGATTTAGATTTGGTGTCATTGACCGCATGGCAAATGTTGTTCGGCTCGTTGCCTTTAGTGGTGGTGGCATTTTGGGTGGAAGCGCCACCGATTGATTGGTCGCCAAGATTGTTTGCAGCCATCGGATTTAATGCGATTTTATGTAATGCACTGGCTTGGTTGCTTTGGCTTTACGCATTGCAAAGACTTGCTGCTGGCGTTGCAAGCATGACGTCAATGTTAGCCCCACTCATTGGGGTGCTAGCTGCTTGGGTTCAGTTGGGCGAAGAACCATCTATATCAGAGATTTTTGGTATGGGGTTTATCGGGCTCGCGTTGGTGGTAATTTCTGTTCATGCGATGCAAGCGAAAGAAGAAATAGAACCAGCCATGGGTCAGGATTGATGCTTTCAAGATTAAAAAGCCTGAGCGCTTTATGCTAAAATTGCTTTATTTTTCAGCAATTGAGGGTTAGGTCATGGCAGGGCATTCCAAGTGGGCCAATATTCAGCATCGTAAAGGTCGTCAAGATGCTAAGCGTGGCAAAATTTTTACGCGTCTCATTAAAGAAATTACCGTCGCGGCGCGTATGGGTGGCGCTGATGCGAGCACCAATCCCCGTTTACGGATGGCAGTGGAAAAAGCTAAAGGCGAATCCATGCCAAAAGACAATATTGAAAATGCGATTAAGCGCGGTGCCGGCACCCTGGAAGGTGTGAACTACGAAGAAATTCGTTACGAAGGTTATGGCATTAGCGGCGCAGCGGTCATTGTCGATTGCTTAACGGATAATCGAAATCGTGCTGTTGCGGATGTGCGTCATGCTTTTACGAAATTTGGGGGTAATTTAGGCACTGATGGTTCTGTGGCCTTTATGTTTAAGCATTGCGGTAGCTTATTATTTGCACCAGGCACTAATGAAGATAAAGTCATGGAAGTTGCGCTAGAAGCGGGTGCTGAAGACATTATCAATAATGATGATGGCAGTATTGAAGTGATGACCACGCCAGCGGATTTTTCTGTAGTCAAAGAAGCATTGGAAGCGGCGGGTTTAGAGGCAGTGCTTGCTGAAGTCACCATGAAGGCAGATAACGAAACAGTGTTTACTGGCGATGATGCGGTAAAAATGCAGAAGCTACTTGATGCGCTTGATGATTTGGATGATGTGCAAGAGGTTTACACTTCAGCGGTAATCGAAGAGTAGTGAGTTTGCATCACGCCCCAGTGAATGTCGTCAGAATATTGGGCATAGACCCAGGCCTGCGACTCACTGGTTTTGGTGTGATAGAAAAAATAGGCGATAAAATCACCTACATCGCGAGCGGCACCATTAAAACTGCCAGCGCAAAAACAGAAGATAGAGAAGAGTTGCCAGCGAGGTTAAAAATCATTATCGATGGTTTATTTGAGGTGATTGATACTTACAAGCCGAACGAGGTTGCCATCGAAAAAGTGTTTGTGAATGTGAATCCTCAATCAACTTTGCTTTTGGGCCAAGCCCGAGGTGCTGCAATTAGCGCGGCAGTCATAAGAAATTTAAGTGTGGCGGAATATACGGCGCTACAAGTCAAACAAGCGGTGGTCGGTAACGGTCACGCCGCAAAGGAGCAAGTCCAAGAAATGGTCAAACGTCTGCTCACACTTCCTGCAACACCTAAACCCGATTCTGCTGATGCGCTTGCATGCGCGATTGCGCATGCGCATGGCGGTCAGGGTATGGGTAAGCTTGCCACCGCTGGCTACCGTGTAAAAGGAGGTAGGCTCGTATGATTGCTCGCTTAAAAGGGATATTGCTTGAAAAAACGCCGCCGCATGTGGTGATCGATTGCAATGGTGTGGGTTATGAATGTGAAGTGCCAATGAGCACTTTTTATAACTTACCTAATATTGGTGAAACGCTCACCTTGCTGACCCATTTTGTCGTGCGTGAAGATGCGCAGTTATTGTATGGCTTTGGCACGGAGCGTGAGCGAGCAACATTCAGACAATTGCTTAAAGTGAATGGCATTGGTGCAAAATCTGCACTTTCAATCTTAAGTGGTTTGTCCGTTGAGGATTTAATTCAAGCGATTGCTTTGCAAGAAACAGGCTTGCTAACGCGCGTGCCTGGCGTGGGTAAAAAAACAGCAGAGCGTTTGTTGCTCGAGCTTAAAGATAAATTCTCGGTTGAGGGGCTGACTGGCAATGTTAATGCTCCCAAATCAGCTGCTAGCGATGTGCTTAACGCACTCGTTTCTTTGGGCTACAACGAAAAAGAAGCCTTGCTTGCCGTGAAACAATTAGCGCCTGATGTGGGCGTTTCTGAAGGTATCAAACTTGCCCTAAAGGCATTGTCTAAATCATGATTGAAACCGATCGTCTTATTGCCGCTGAGCCCTTAACCCAGCAAGAAGAAACGCTGGAAAGAGCGCTTCGCCCTAAAGCACTCGATGAGTATGTCGGCCAGGAAAAAGCGCGCGGTCAGCTAGAAATCTTTATCAATGCGGCACGTGGCCGCAGTGAGCCTTTGGATCATGTCTTGTTATTTGGCCCGCCAGGTTTAGGTAAAACAACCCTGGCACACATCATCGCAAAAGAGATGGGTGTGAATATGCGCCAAACGTCAGGCCCAGTGCTTGAACGTGCTGGCGACTTAGCGGCACTACTCACAAATCTTGAGCCTAACGATGTTTTATTTATTGATGAAATTCACCGTTTATCGCCAGTTGTTGAAGAGATTTTGTATCCGGCGATGGAAGATTACCGTTTAGATATTATGATTGGTGAAGGGCCTGCTGCCCGCTCAGTGCGTCTGGATTTGCCGCCTTTCACGCTAGTGGGTGCTACCACACGTGCAGGTATGTTGACGAATCCTTTGCGTGATCGTTTCGGCATTGTGTCGCGTTTAGAGTTTTATACTTCAGAAGAATTGGCACGGATTGTTGATCGCTCAGCTGGGCTTTTAGAAGTCGCGATGCAGGGCGATGGCGCGCTTGAAATTGCCAAGCGTTCACGCGGCACACCACGTATCGCCAACCGATTATTGCGCCGCGTGCGTGATTACGCACAAGTAAAATCTGATGGGGTTGTGACCTCAGAGATTGCCGATGCTGCACTCAAGATGTTGGATGTGGACCATCTTGGTTTTGATGTGATGGACAGAAAACTCTTACTTGCTGTGCTCGAAAAATTTGGTGGCGGCCCTGTGGGTTTAGATAACTTGGCGGCGGCCATCGGTGAAGAGCGCGATACGATTGAAGATGTGCTTGAGCCTTATTTGATTCAGCAAGGATATTTGATGCGCACTCCGCGTGGCCGTGTTGCCACCCAACAAGCTTATCAACATTTCGGCCTTCCAATTCCTAAGGCGCTAGCAACGGGTGAGTTGTGGGCGGCGGAAGACGTTTAGAAAAGACGAAGATGAAATTTGATTGGCCTGTACAAGTTTATTGGGAAGATACCGATGCAGGTGGTGTGGTGTATCACAGCCAATATCTTAATTTTATGGAACGTGCGCGTACCGAGTTTTTGCGTAGTCTCGGTTTAATGCAAACAGCGCTTAGGGATGATTTGGGTGTTTTGTTTGTGGTGCGCAATATTCAAATTCGCTTTAAAAAGCCAGCTAATTTTGATGATGCGCTCAATGTAAATACTCAGCTTTTAAAGGTGGGTCGTAGCTTGCTTGAGTTTGAGCAAAACATATATCGCGGCGATGAACATTTAATTGCTGCCAAGGTCGATGTGGTTTGTATCGGCGCCGATAGCTTTAAGCCTGTGAGCATTCCAAGCCAAATGATGTCTTTGTTAACGCTTTAGCATTTAGATTTAATTAATAGAAATAGTGGAGAAATGATGACTGAATTGCCAGTAAACGCAGCCGCAGATATGTCTTTGACGACGCTCATTACGGGCGCTAGTTTGCCAGTACAGATGGTGATGGCAATTTTGCTGATTGTGTCTATCGTTTCATGGTGGTACATCTTTATTAAAGTGATGACCATTGGCCGCGCAGAAAAAGAAGCAGAAAGTTTTGAACATACTTTTTGGACCGGTGGTGACTTGAATAAGCTCTATGATGGCTTGTCTGCAGGCCGCAATAAACCGCATGGGATGTCGAGCATTTTCGAGGCAGGGTTTAAAGAGTTTGTGCGCTTGAAAAAACAGCCGGGCTTGGAAGTGAGTGATTTAATGGAAGGCTCGCGCCGTGCCATGCGCGCTGCTTATAACCGCGAAATGGATGATTTGGATTCTCATCTTCCTTACCTTGCCTCTGTTGGTTCAGTAAGCCCATATATTGGTTTATTTGGCACGGTCTGGGGCATCATGAACGCTTTCCGCGGTTTGGCGAATATGGCGCAAGCCACCTTAGCGCATGTTGCGCCAGGCATCGCAGAAGCGTTAATTGCAACGGCAATTGGCCTATTTGCAGCGATTCCTGCGGTGATTGCTTATAACCGCTTTTCATCTTCTGTCGATCGACTAGCTGTGAGATATGAAAGCTTTATAGAAGAGTTCACTAATATCTTGCAACGTAAGAGTTAAGCATGGCGCGCCTTCGTAAACGCAGAGCAATGAACCAGATTAACGTCGTGCCTTATATCGACGTGACTTTGGTGTTGCTGGTCATTTTTATGGTGACTGCACCGATGACCAATCCGGGTGTGGTTGAGTTACCTAAAGTGGGTGCTGAAGTGCTCAAGCAGCAAACCGCGCCTGTGGTGATTACAGTCATGGCGGATGGCAAAGTGCTATTTCAAGAAAAGAAAATGAGTAATGACCAACTATTATTTGAAATTAAAAACCAAGTAACAAAAGAGCCGGACCGCGCTTTTGTGATTAGTGCGGATAAAAAAGTAGGCTATGAGCAGGTGGTTGAAGTGCTCGCTTTGCTCAAAAAATCGGGCGCGAAAGCTGGCTTATTATTGAATCCAGCGAATTAAAAATACATGTTCCGTCAGCATGAAAAAGAGGTGGTTTGGCAAGCTGGTGCTTTTACAGCGCTGGTGCATGGCCTTCTGTTTGCATTGTTTTTGGTCTCGTTTCAGTGGAAGACGGTTCAGCCCATGAATATTGCTCAGGTTGAACTTTGGGACAGTGTGCCTAGCCCGAAAGCAGAACCAACGCCCGCGCCTCCCGATGATCCAACCCCAACACCTGAACCCCCTAAAGTATTGGAGCCAATCAAGCCTGAGCCCAAAGTTGAGGCTGAAGTAAAAGAAACATCGAAAGCTGAAATTCAAACTAAAAAAACGCCGGTTCTACCACCAAAGATTGAAACACCAAAACCTGAGCTAGTGAAACCTAAAGAATTGCCAAAAGAGCCGATCAAGCCTGAGAAAACAAAGGCGGATGCAGAGGCGCTCAAAAAACTACAGCAATCCTTGTTGGCGGAAGACGCGCAATCTCAAAAGCGTGAGCCAAGCAAACCAGAGGCAAGTCAGTCAGGCTCCAAGACTGCACAAATTGCACAGGCTGGGTCTGCGAACGCAGGCGAAGTCGATAAATATAAGAGCCTCATCAGTAGCAAAATTAAGCAGCATGTCAACAAACAGCTTTGTGGAAATGATAAGGCGATGAAAGTCAGTTTTACGATCGCGCTGATGCCCACGGGTGAAGTGATGGGGAGACCAAAATTGATTAAAGAAAGTGGGATGTCTTCATGCGATGATGCTGTAGAACGTGCGATTTTGGAATCACAGCCATTGCCTGTTCCAAGTTCTGCGGATTTATTCAGCCAGTTTCGTGAGTTAAATTTAGTATTCCGACCTAATGACACCAACTAATTTGGTAGAATCACGCCATGTTTAAAAATAAATTTTATTTGATACTATTTTTACTTTTGCCAATCATCGCGAAGGCGGAGCTGACCGTCGAAGTTGTGGGCGGAGCTGCCCAGCAAATTCCAATTGCGATTGTGCCTTTTTCTGCTCAAGCTGCGCCGACGCAAGTCGCTCAGGATAATATCAGCCCGGTGATTGGCGCAGACCTTCGCTTAAGCGGCTT
This sequence comes from Candidatus Methylopumilus turicensis, assembly GCF_000953015.1. Classification (NCBI taxonomy): domain Bacteria; kingdom Pseudomonadati; phylum Pseudomonadota; class Betaproteobacteria; order Nitrosomonadales; family Methylophilaceae; genus Candidatus Methylopumilus; species Candidatus Methylopumilus turicensis. The sequence goes on along the minus strand of NZ_LN794158.1, from coordinate 1,572,254 downwards.
GTTTCGCGTGCTTGAAACGCGCGGTGTTGCTAGTCAACCGCATACCTTATCGGAAGTAAAATACAGTGACTGGACCAGTATTCAAGCCCAAGCGTTAACGATTGGCACGGTGGAAAGCTTGCCCGGCAATCGTTTAAAAGTGTCGTTCCGGCTGCTTGATGTACTCAAACAAAATCAATTGTTAGCGATGGAATTTAATATTACGCCTGCCCAGCAACGTGCAACAGCGCACAGAATCGCCGACATGATTTATGAGAAGCTGACGGGTGAGAAAGGGGTGTTTGCAACCCGTATTACCTATGTGAATAAAGAAAATGGCCGTTACTCATTGCAGGTGGCGGATGCTGACGGTTTTAATCCACAAACGGTTGTTTCTTCCAAAGAGCCCCTTATTTCCCCATCATGGTCGCCAGACGGCACGAAGTTGGCTTACGTATCATTTGAAAAGAAAAAGCCTGTGATTTTTGTGCAGTCGCTCATCTCTGGACAACGAATTGTCCTGGCTAATTTTAAAGGCAACAATAGCGCACCATCATGGTCACCCGACGGAACAAAGCTAGCAATCGTGCTGACTTACAGTGCTAACTCACAAATTTATGTGATCAATGCAGATGGCACTGGATTGCAACAAGTTTCATTTAGTAACGGTATTGATACCGAGCCTGAGTGGTCTCCAGATGGCGCATTTATTTACTTCACTTCGAACCGAGGCGGTGGCCCACAAATTTATCGTATGCCGGCAGCCGGTGGCGATGCAAAACGTGTGACGTTTGAAGGTTCTTATAATGTGAGTCCGCACCTGTCAACCGATGGTAAGTTACTGACGTTTATTAAGCAGACACCAGCAGGATTTAAGGTGGCAGTGCAAGACTTGGCCACAGGTCAAGTCCAGACACTGAGTGATACTACTCAAGATGAATCGCCGAGCTTTGCGCCAAACGGGAGAATGATTCTTTATGCAACCAGCATCGGCGGCAAAGGTTCTCTTGCGGCAGTATCAGTCGACGGCCGAGTTAAGCAACGATTAAAAGATACTGGTGGTGATGTGCGTGAGCCCTCCTGGGGCAGCTCACAGAATTAACTGTCTAAATACATTTGTTGGACATTGAAAAGATTTTTGTAGTTTTATTTAGGAGAAAGATGATGAAGAAAAGTATATTAATGAGCGTGTTATTGGCAGCAACACTGGCTGCATGTTCAAACAACGCAGTTAAAAATAAACCGGCAGCGCCAGTTGTAGAAAGCAGCAAATCTAGTCAAACGAGTCAACCAAGTGCTCCAGCTAAAGACGAAAGTGCTTCTACAGCATCGGCAGTTCAAACTGAAATGTCTGTTAATCCTTTAAAAGATCCAAACAACATTCTTTCTAAACGCAGTGTTTATTTTGATTTCGATAAAGATGAAGTCAAAGCTGAGTTCCGTCCTCTTGTGGAAGCGCATGCGAAGTATTTGGTTGCTAATCCAAACGCCAAAGTGATTTTCCAAGGCAATGCGGATGCACGTGGTTCACGTGAATACAACTTGTCATTGGGCCAACGTCGTTCAGTGGCTGTTAAAAAAGCTGTGAATGTGTTGGGTGCACAAGATAAGCAAATCGAAACTGTGAGCTATGGCGAAGAAAAAGCGAAAGAGTGCAAAGACGAAACTTGTTACCAACAAGACCGTCGTGTTGATATCGTTTACGAAAACGAATAATCAATATGCGTAAACTGATTCTGATAAGCGTTTATTTATTGAGTGTGTCGCCATTCGCGCATGCAGCTTTGTTTGATGACAAAGAAGCACGGCAGCAGATTGTCGATTTACAACAAAAAACAGAGGCCCAGAATCAGGCTACGCAAACGGCACTTGATGCCTTAAAAAAATCTCAGCAGGCCTTGGAACAGCGCATTCTTTCTATTGAGAATGTGATTAAAAGCCAAGGTCTGATGGATTTATTGAGTCAAATTGATCGACTGAATGAAGAGTTAAATAAAGTAAAAGGCGAGTTGGAAGTCGCGCAACATCATATCGATGTTGCGCAACAGCGCCAAAAAGATTTATATGCAGACACCGATGGTCGTTTGCGTAAATTAGAAGCTGGCAACAGTCCAGCGACGAATACAGCAACAGAAATCAAAGAGCCGCAAGCGCAAATTAATAGTACCAATACAACGCCAGCTGAAAGCAGTCCAGAATCGAAAGCGTTCGAGGGTGCACAAGCCCTTCTTCAAGCAGGTAAATATAAAGAAGCGTTTGATGCATTTGATAAGTTTTTACAAGGCTATGCGAATAGCAAGCAAGTCCCCAATGCTCAATATGGTTTGGGTTATGCGCAGTTTTCTTTGAAAAACTACAAAGCCGCCATTGCAACGCAACAAAAGTTAATCGCGCAGTTTCCTGATAGCGCAAAGGTGCCTGACGCAAAATTCAATATTGCAAATTGCCAAATTCAGCTTTCTGATATCGAGGGCGCCAAAAAATCGCTACGCGAGTTAATTGCGCAACATCCATCTAGCGATTTGATTCCAAACGCAAAGCGTCGATTAGCGGTATTGGAATCCATCAAAAAATAAACTGACCGGCTTTATATAAAGCCTCTTAATCAACTATGTCTCTGCGTATCTTCGAAATTTTTCATTCCTTACAAGGTGAGTCATCAAGAGTTGGCTTGCCAACAGTCTTTGTGCGCCTCACGGGCTGCCCTTTGCGTTGCGGTTACTGCGATACAGAGTATGCGTTTCACGGGGGCGCTACACAGAGTTTTGAAGAGATTTTAGCTAAAGTCGCCAGTTATAAAGCGCAGTATGTTTGCGTCACTGGCGGTGAGCCCCTGGCGCAAAAAGGTTGTCATCAGCTCTTAAAGATGCTTTGTGATGCGGGCTATCAGGTTTCGATTGAAACCAGTGGAGCGATAGATATTAGCCAAGTCGATCAGCGTGTGTCTGTGATTATGGACATCAAAACGCCTGGCTCATGCGAAGCAAGCAAAAACCTTTGGAGTAATGTTGCAGCTTTGTCAGCAAAAGATGAAGTGAAGTTTGTGCTGGTGGATAGAGCTGATTACGATTGGGCGAAGCAGGTGATCGCTGATTATGATTTGAATAGCAAATGCCCCGTACTTTTTTCACCCGTTTACAAAACACTTCCACCAGATCAATTAGCGGCATGGGTATTGCAAGATCATTTACGGGTTCGTATGCAGGTGCAATTACATAAAGTGATTTGGGGCGAAAAGGCTGGTGTGTAGGCAATGAAAAAAGCGGTTGTTTTACTTTCAGGCGGATTGGATTCCGCGACAGTGTTGGCCATTGCTAAAAGCCAAGGCTATGAATGTTATTGCTTAAGCTTGGATTATCACCAACGCCATGTGGCTGAGCTGCAAGCAGCTGAACGTGTTGCAAATAAATTAGGGGCTAAAGCGCATAAAACGGTGCAATTAGATCTTTCCATGTTTGGCGGCTCTGCCCTTACCGACAACAATATTGATGTGCCAGAAACCCCAAGTGATGGCATTCCTGTGACCTATGTGCCAGCCCGCAATACCATTATGTTGTCATTAGCGCTGGCTTGGGCTGAGACCTTGGCTGCGCAAGATATTTTTATTGGGGTGAATGCACTAGATTATTCTGGCTATCCTGATTGCCGCCAAGAGTACGTGGCCGCGTTTCAGCGGATGGCCAACTTAGCCACCAAAAGCGCAGTTGAGGGCAAAACCATTACAGTGCATGCGCCGCTGATTGACATGACCAAAGCACAAATTATTCAATGTGGCCATTCTTTAGGGTTTGATTATGGGATGACGGTTTCTTGTTATCAGGCTGATGCTGATGGACGTGCATGCGGCTTGTGTGATTCCTGCCGATTCCGAAAAGATGGCTTTTCTGGCGCAGGATTACCTGATCCAACACACTACCAACAGCCGGCTTAGTAAAGGCAATCAGATAAATTTGCAAATACCGCATATTTACCTTGCCAAAGCATTCGAAAATAACGTAAAATCCGCCCCTTTCTGTAAAAACGATTAGAGAACAAAATATTATGGTAATCATTCGACTAGCCCGCGGTGGCGCGAAGAAGACCCCTTTCTACAGCGTAGTAGTTGCAGATTCACGTAATCGTCGCGACGGCCGCTTTATTGAGCGTGTTGGCTTCTACAACCCATCAGCTAAAGAAGGCCAAGAAGGTCTTCGCTTAGATACAGCACGTATCAGTCATTGGCAAAGCAATGGCGCGCAATTATCTGATTGTGTAGCTCGCTTGGTTAAAGACAATGCTAAAGGCCCAGAATTCATGGCCGCTAAGAAAGCAAAAGACGCTGCTAAAGTTGCAAATGCTAAAGCTGCTGCTGAAGCTAAATTAGTTGCTGCTGCAAAAGAAGCTGCTGCTGCTAAGAAAGCTGAAGAAGAGGCTGCTGCAAAAGAAGCGGCTGAAGCTGCTGCTGCCGCACCTGCTGTAGAAGAAGTTGCTGCTGAAGAGCCAGCTGCAGAAGCTGTCGCTGAAGAAGCTGCTCCTGAGGCATCTGACGCTGAATAATTCTTAAGGCTACCTGTGTAGCCTTAATGAAGCGTCGTTGTAAAACAATCAGTGAGTAATATGGTAGTCATGGGGCGCATCGTCGCCCCTTATGGCATTTTTGGATGGCTAAAAGTGCAAACTAGCACAGAGTCTATCGATAGCCTGCTGGATTACCCTGATTGGTGGTTGGGAAGAGATGATAACTCTACTCAGCCAGGTATCAAGAATTCGCCTTGGCAAAAGTATTTGGTTGAAACAGCAAAAGTGCATAACGATACTTTGTTGGTCAAACTAAAAGGCGTCAATGACCGAGATGCCGCACTCGCTTTGAAGAGTAAACATGTGGCTGTGCCCCGTGAAGAATTTCCAGAAGCGGATGAAGGTGAGTACTACTGGTCAGATTTAATTGGGTTGAGTGTCACTAATCAACAAGGCATTGCGCTTGGATTAGTAAGCGATGTGTTTGAAACGGGTGCGAATGACGTGATTGTCGTTAAAGACCCGAAGGATGGCAAAGAGCGTTTACTGCCTTTTGTTGATCAAACGATTTTAGATGTAAGCATTGCAGAAAAAACGATGTCGGTCGATTGGCCTATAGAGTGGGATGAGTAAGTGATCCAGTTTGATATCGTCACTCTGTTTCCACCAATGTTTGACGCGATTAGTCAGCATGGGATTACTGCAAGAGCAATAGAGAATAAGTTATATAGTTTGTCGTTGTGGAATCCTAGGGATTACACAACAGACAATCATCGTACGGTTGATGATAGACCATACGGCGGTGGCCCTGGCATGGTGATGTTGGCGGAGCCTTTAGAACAGGCAATACAAGCTGCTAAAGCAAGACAAGTGGCAGCTGGCGTAGCAAAGCCTAAGGTGATTCATATGTCACCAAGTGGTAAGCCCCTCACGCATGAGATTGTGATGGACTTGATTGCCGACTTAGAGTTTGCCGAGCAAGGATTGGTAGTGCTAGCTAGTCGATATGAGGGAGTGGATCAGCGATTGTTAGATCGTCTGGTCGATGCGGAATACTCGATTGGTGATTATGTGTTGTCTGGCGGTGAGTTGCCAGCGATGGTGTTAATGGATGCGATTGTTAGACAATTGCCTGGCGCATTAGGGGATGCCGATTCTGCGATAGAAGATTCATTCGTAGACGGTTTGCTGGATTGCCCGCATTTCACTAGGCCTGAAGAATATGCCGGTGTAAAAGTGCCGGATGTATTGACCTCAGGTAACCATGCAAAGATTAAACAGTGGCGCTTAAAAATGTCATTGAAAAGAACTCGGGATCAACGTCCCGATTTATTGGCCGTAAGGTCGTTGTCAAAAGAGGAATCTCGGCTGCTAGCAGAGCTTGATATTGAGCTTAATGAAAAGCAGGAACAAGATTCGCATAACTAGAAGGAGCACGAAAGTGGCAAATATTATTGAAATGTTAGAAAAGGAAGAGATTGCGCGTTTAGGCAAAACGATTCCTAGCTTTGCACCAGGTGACACAGTTGTGGTTGGTGTAAACGTTGTTGAAGGTACACGTAAACGTGTGCAGGCTTACGAAGGTGTTGTGATCGCTATTCGCAACCGTGGCCTTAACTCTTCATTCATCGTACGTAAAATTTCATCAGGTGAAGGTGTGGAACGTACATTCCAAACTTACTCACCATTGATTGCAAGCATCGAAGTAAAACGCCGCGGTGATGTTCGCCGTAGCAAACTTTACTACTTGCGTGAGCGTTCAGGTAAATCTGCACGTATTAAAGAGAAATTGCAAGCACGTGACCGTGAGGTGATGGCGCCGGAAGCAGCAGAATAAGCTAAGCTTTATTATTCAAAGCTTCAAAATTAAAAGCCTCAGACGAAAGTCTGGGGCTTTTTTATTATCTATATTTTTATAAATTAGGCTAATATAAAGCGCATGGTTAAGCCGAGTATTCAATATCACGATGTAGTTATCAATGCACCATTCGGCGGGGTTGGCATTCATATTGAAAGTGATTGTGTCGTTGGTATTCAGCTGTTTCCTATCCAGCAAGGTGCGCCTGAGACTTCTCACCAATTTGCACAACACATAGCACATCAAATCAGCCAGTATTTTATGCAAGCAGACTCAACATTAGATATTCCTTATGCGGTTTCAGGAACCCCATTTCAAAAACGTGTTTGGAAGGCCATTTCTGCTATTCCTGTTGGAGAAGTGCTGACATATTCAGAGCTGGCTGAAAAAATTGGTTCGGGACCACGCGCAGTTGCGAATGCTTGCGGCGCCAATAGCTTACCCTTGCTTATTCCTTGTCACCGCGTGGTGGCTAAAAATGGATTAGGTGGTTTTATGCAGGGTGTGGATGGTGGGCTAAAAATTAAATCATGGTTGTTGGCACATGAATCAAAATAACTTATCAATAAATAATCAGGCCATTTTGGATGAGTTCATCGACAGGATATGGCTGGAGGAAGGTTTAGCCCGCAATACATTAGATAGCTATCGCCAAGATTTAGCACAGTTTGCTGTTTGGTTAGAAAAGGATGCAGCTAAGGATTTGTTGCAGGTTGAACAGTTTGATATTCAGCGATATTTGGCGTTTAGGTTCCCTGTGAGCAAGCCGCGCAGTATTAGTCGTTTAATTGCGAGTTTGCGACGTCTTTATCGTTTTGCTTTGCGAGAAAATAAAATCGCACAAGACCCAAGCTTACAAATTGAGTCACCCAAGTTGCCACGCTCACTCCCGAAAAGTCTAAGTGAAGAGGATGTTGAGTCTTTGCTCGGTGCGCCGAATTTAGATGACCCCATTGGCTTGCGAGATCGGGCAATGCTTGAGCTCCTGTATGCAAGTGGTTTGCGTGTCTCAGAATTGGTTGGCGTAAAAGTGACAGAAGTGAGTCTTTCTGAAGGCGTAGTTCGCGTCACGGGTAAGGGCAGTAAAACTCGTCTTGTGCCTATGGGCGAAGTGGCCGTTGATTGGCTGACACGTTACTTAAAAGAGGCTCGCCCAACCATTTTAGAAAAGCGTCTCAGTGATAGCATGTTTGTAACGCAGCGCGGCGCCGCTATGACGCGGCAGGCTTTTTGGTATTTGATTAAACGATATGCTTTGGTAGCCGGCATCCATAAACCGATGTCACCTCACGTGTTGCGACACGCTTTTGCAACGCATCTATTGAATCACGGGGCGGACCTTCGTGTGGTACAGATGTTATTGGGCCACTCGGATATTTCGACGACGCAAATTTATACCCATGTGGCGAGAGAACGATTGAAGCAGTTACACACAGCACACCATCCGCGCGGTTAAGCTGATTTACTTCCTCGCTCAATCACCACGCCAAGCGACTTCACGCCAGGTAAGATACCAGGCTTTGCCACTTTAATCTTAACCCAAGGGGCTTTGAATTCTGTGATGATGAGTTGGCAAAGATGCTCTGCGAGCGCCTCGACCAATTTAAAACTTTTTTCATTCAAAGTATCACGTAAGCGAGCAACCACAAGGCCATAATCAATGGTGTCAGCGATTTCATCCGTGACACAGCTGGAGCTATTTGGCATGGCGATTTCAATATCTAGCACGATCGTCTGCGGCACCACGCGCTCCCATTCGGGTACGCCAAGTTTGGTCTGAATTTTGACTTCGCTTAAAAAAATGATGTCCATGCCGATCATGCCTATATGGTTTAGAATAAGTCTTTTGGATTTTAGAGCATCTCGCCATGAATGAGTTAGGTTTTATTGACGTTAGCCCAATTGCATTAGTACAAATCGTTGCGGCGTATATTCTTGGGTCTATCGCTTTTGGTATTTTAATCAGCAAGCTTTTTGGCTTACCTGACCCACGGACTGTTGGCTCAGGCAACCCTGGTGCAACCAATGTACTGCGTAGTGGAAAAAAATCAGCGGCTGCGTTGACTTTGTTAGGTGATGCTTTTAAAGGTTGGTTTCCAGTATGGTTTTTGATGCAACCAGATGGCGGGTTGATGTGGGTGACCAGTGCTGTTGCGATTGCTGTATTTTTGGGGCATTTATACCCTGTGTTTTATAAGTTCAAAGGCGGTAAGGGTGTGGCAACGGCTTTGGGGATTTTGCTAGCGATTTCACCCTGGCTCGCGCTTCTGACGATGCTCACTTGGGGGTTGGTATTCGCGGCCACTAAGTACTCATCATTGGCAGCCATTGTGGCCTCAATTTTGTTACCTATTTATGCGGGCTCATTAAATTGGTTTGAGGCGTATCGTGATTACGAGATTGTTTTTGTGTTCTTGGCGGTGATGCTGGTTTGGCGCCATAGAACCAACATCCAAAAACTGCTTAATGGTACGGAGTCAGGTTTCGGCAAGAAGTAGCATTACGCACTTATTGCGGTTTCTGTAACTCAGCTAAATCCCAGCGTGGGCGCACCGTAAAGCTGTGACTTGGCTGAGACCCTTCAAGCGCTTTCAATCTCATCGCCCCAGCAAACGCGATCATCGCGCCATTGTCGGTGCAAAACTCTAAGCGTGGATAATGCACATGGCAAAGTTTGCGCTTGGTTGCGAAATTCAGTTGTTCGCGTAATCGTTTATTAGCACCCACCCCGCCAGAGACAATCAAATTATCAAGCCCTGTTTGGCGTAATGCAGACATACATTTGGTGGTGAGGATTTCGGTTACGGCTTCTTGAAACTCATAAGCAATGTCAGCCTTGGTTTGTAAGTCACTTTCATTTTGGTTTGCCAAAGTGAGTACCGCAGTTTTTAAGCCGCTGAAACTGAAATTTAAATCGCCGCTATTTAACATGGGGCGCGGTAATTTGAATCGGCCTTTTGAGCCTTGGATTGCTAATTTTGATACGGCTGGGCCGCCAGGGTAGGCTAAGCCTAATAGTTTTGCGGTTTTATCAAATGCCTCGCCAGCTGCATCATCAAGGGTATCGCCTAGTAGTTCGTATTCGCCAACGCCTGTTACTTTCATTAGTTGGGTATGCCCACCAGAAACAAGCAACGCGACAAATGGAAATTGAGGCGGATTTTCTTCGAGAAGTGGCGCGAGTAAATGTCCTTCTAGATGATGAACGCCTATAGTGGGTACGTTGAGCGTGAAGGCTAAAGACTCGGCAATACAGGTGCCAACCAATAGCGCTCCAGAAAGTCCTGGGCCTTGTGTGTAAGCGATGCCATCAATGTCTGATAGCGCTAGCTTTGCATCGTTTAGTACTTTTTGGATGAGTGGCAAGGCGCGTCTAATATGGTCGCGCGAGGCAAGTTCTGGGACAACGCCGCCGTATTCCGAGTGCATCTCAATTTGTGAATGGAGTGCATAAGCAAGTAATCCGCGTTCGGTATCATAAAGTGCGATACCTGTTTCATCGCAAGAAGATTCAATTCCTAAAATAAGCATATTTGAGCGTTATCTGAATGTTGATGCGTTTTTGGGCGCAAAGTGTTTGATAAATTGTGGTTTAACCGATAGAATAGCAAACTTTTCCGCAATTTCGACCAAAATTTAAGTAGAGAGAGTTCTATGTCTAGTGTACGTGTAAAAGAGAATGAGCCGTTTGACGTTGCGCTTCGCCGTTTCAAACGCATTATTGAAAAAACTGGTTTGTTGACAGATTTGCGTGCTCGCGAATTCTACGAAAAACCAACATGGGAACGTAAACGCAAAGCTGCAGCTGCTGTTAAACGTCACTATCGTCGTATTCGTAACCAAACTTTGGCGCCAAAACTTTACTAATATTTTTAGTGCTGGTTTGTTGTTTCAAGTTTGTAGTGAAGTTAATTAAGAATTTCGAGGTTGGTAGTGTCATTAAAAGCGCGCATCTCTGAAGATATGAAAAATGCAATGCGCGCCAAAGATAGTGCGCGTTTAGGTGCTATTCGTTTGTTACAAGCAGCAATCAAGCAACGTGAAGTCGATGAGCGTATTGAGCTTGATGATATGCAGGTAATCGAAGCGATTGAAAAGATGCTTAAACAACGTCGTGATTCTATTTCTCAATATGAAGCTGCTAATCGTCATGATCTGGCTGATATTGAGAAGTTTGAAGTGACAGTATTGCAAGAGTACTTGCCGCAGGCGTTAACCGATGATGAAGTCGCTGAAATTTTGGAGCAAGTGATTGCTGAAACAGGCGCTGCAGGCATCAAGGATATGAGTAAAGTGATGGCCGCAGTTAAACCGCTGGTTGTTGGGCGTGCCGATATGGGAAAAATATCGGGCTTGATTAAAATAAGACTCGGCGCATAACTTTTACAGCATCTAAATAAACGGTATCTTGGCAAGCTATAACATGAAAAAAGGAGCGATTAGCTCCTTTTTTGTTTTAGTTGGCGATGCGTTATGATGATCTTTGCGTCACTATTTTTTGAGTTGTAACCCTAAACGATTTTGATACGATAAGCCTAAGAATATGATTCCAGAAAGCTTTATCCAAGAACTTATTAATCGCGTTGATATTTATGACGTGATTAACAAAAGCGTTCCGCTCAAAAAGGCCGGTGCGAATTACTCTGCCTGCTGTCCTTTTCACAATGAAAAATCCCCCTCTTTTACAGTAAGTCCCACTAAGCAGTTTTATCACTGCTTTGGTTGCGGTGCGCACGGCACCTCCATTGGTTTTTTGATGGAGTATCAAGGATTAAGTTTTGTGGAGGCGGTGCAAGAGCTCGCAAAAATCGCAGGCATGATTGTGCCCGAGGAAACGCGTGATACGGATAAGCCCCAACAAAAGATCATCCCTGGCATGCAAGAGGCGCTTCAAACCGCGCTTAATTATTATCGTGCTGAATTAAAAAAATCCCCACGGGCTATCGAGTATTTAAAAGGACGCGGCTTGAGTGGACAGGTTGCTGCAAACTTTCAGGTGGGCTATGCGCCTGCGGGCTGGCAAAATTTACAATCAGTATTTCCTCAATACGAGAGTGAAGTGCTAGAAACGATAGGCCTTGTTGTCAAGAATGAGCAAGGTAAACGTTACGACCGTTTTCGCGATCGTATTATGTTCCCGATTCACGACCAAAAAGGCCAGGTGATTGGATTTGGAGGTCGTGTTATCGACCCAGAAGATACGCCTAAGTATTACAACTCTCCCGAAACGCCCTTGTTTCAAAAAGGCAATGAGCTATATGGCCTCTTTATGGCGCGCCGCGCCATGCGCGATGCTTGTCGCGCTTTGGTGGTTGAAGGGTATATGGACGTGGTTGCGCTAGCACAATACGGCATTGAGTATGCAGTGGCGGCTTTAGGCACCGCAACTACGCCAGTTCATATTGCAAAATTAACACGCCAAACAGATGAAATTGTATTTTGCTTTGATGGTGACAATGCTGGCTTAAAAGCTGCATGGCGCGCAGCGATGAATGCATTGCCTGCGCTAACAGATGGTCTAAAACTAAGCTTCTTATTTTTGCCGTCGGAACATGATCCTGACAGTTTTGTGCGTGAGTTTGGTAAAGAAGCTTTTGAAGCTAAAGTAAAAACAGCATTGCCACTTTCGCAATACATTATTCAGCATTTAAGTGCAGACAATCCATTGCAATCGCAAGAAGATAAAGTGCGCTTTTTGAATGATGCGGAGCCGATTTTGCAGCAAATTCAAGCGCCTCGCTCACGTCTTTTTTTGAGTAAGCGAATCGCTGAGCTGACGGGTGTTTCGCAAGATGAAATGCAAGGCATGTTGAAACTGCCAAATATTCAGCGGCAGCAACAAGCGCGTCCAAAGCAAACCCGAACGCCTGTGTCTATCCACCGTAGATTCTTATTGATGTTGTTGATGCGGCCTGACCTCGTGAGCGCGCAAGATTCAAGTTTGATTAAAGGCGAGACGGATGAGGATAAAATGTTGCGTGCTGGAATTGAGGCGGCTATTTTGTATCCAAGCTCCAAGCCAGCCGCGATTTTGCACCACATGCAGGATAAGTCAGATCCAAAGCTCATGCGTGAAGTTGAGCGTGAGTTGCAATTATTGGATGAAAGTTTGGATGTTGCTCTTGAAATAAGTGGTGCAAGGAAGCAACTAATAGAGATGCGGCAACAACGAGCACACACCAATTTGTTTGATACGATTAAAGAAAAAAGTTTGAGTGAACTCACGGAAGAAGAAAGAGCTTTGCTTCGCGGCTTGGGTAATTCACAGAAAAATAGCATGTAGTTTTGAGGTATAATATCGGGTTTTCCATCACCAGTTCATGGTTATTAGGCATGGTTATAGGATAGAGGTTACGCATGGCAAAAGATAAAGATCAGCAAAACGAACAAAATATTGATAAAAATGAAGAGCAAGCGGTCGATGGCCGCACGCGCCTTAAATTACTGATCGTTCTTGGTAAAGAGCGCGGCTACCTCACGTACGCCGAAATTAATGACCATTTACCAGATGATGTTCAAGACTCAGAACAAATAGATGGCATCATTGGCATGATCAATGACATGGGGATTCAGGTGTATGAAGAAGCGCCTGATGCTGAAGTGTTGTTGATGTCAGATGCACCAGCCGCGGTTGCCGATGAGGATGCGGTTGAAGAAGCTGAACAAGCCTTAGCGACGGTAGATTCTGAGTTCGGCCGAACTACTGACCCAGTACGTATGTATATGCGTGAAATGGGTACGGTTGACCTGTTAACGCGTGAAGGCGAAATTGAAATCGCTAAGCGTATTGAAGATGGCTTGAAGCACATGGTGCAAGCCATCGCTGCTTGCCCTACAACGATTGCTGAGTTGTTAGCAATGGTTGATAAAGTTGAAGCGGATGAACTGAGCGTTGACGACTTAGTCGATGGCTTGATCGATTCAGATGTTGGCATGGATGATGTCATCACTGCTGCCAGCGATGAAGAGGAAGAGCCAGAAATAGAAGAAGAGGAAGAAGAGGATGATGACGGCGCAAAAGCGGCTGCAATCTCAGCTGAAGCCTTAGCTAAGCTTAAAGAAGAAGTATTGGTGCGATTTGCAGTTATCCGTGAATCAAACAAAAAAATGACGGTAATTTTGGCAAGCAAAGGCTCTCAAGATCCTGAATATCAAGCCCTGCAAGCGGCCATACTGGAAGAGCTGACTGTTTTCCGTTTCTCAGCAAAACAAGTTGAAGGTCTATGCGGTCAAGTGCGGGACATGGTGGAAAGAGTCCGCGGTCACGAACGCAAAATTATGGAATTCTGTGTTGATAAATCAGGCATGCCACGCCCACATTTTATCAAGTCATTCCCAGGTAATGAATGCGAACTCACATGGCTTGCTGGGGAATTAGCCGTTGATAAGCCATATGTTGAAAAATTAGAGCGTTTTAAGCACTCGATTGTCGATCAGCAACAGCGCTTGCTTGATTTGCAAGCGGATGTGGGCTTGCCAATTAAAGAGCTAAAAGACATCAATAAGCAAATGACCACAGGCGAAGCCCGTGCGCGTCGTGCTAAGCGTGAAATGATTGAAGCCAACTTACGCTTAGTGATTTCGATTGCGAAAAAATACACCAACCGTGGATTGCAATTCTTGGACTTAATTCAAGAAGGTAATATCGGCTTGATGAAGGCGGTTGATAAGTTTGAATATCGTCGTGGTTACAAGTTCTCAACCTATGCCACATGGTGGATTCGTCAGGCAATTACACGTTCTATTGCCGACCAAGCCCGTACTATTCGTATTCCTGTGCATATGATTGAAACCATCAATAAGATGAATCGTATCAGTCGTCAAATTCTACAAGAAACAGGTTTAGAGCCAGATCCAGCAACCTTAGCTGAGAAAATGGAAATGCCAGAAGATAAGATTCGCAAGATTCTTAAAATCAGCAAAGAGCCAATTTCTATGGAAACGCCAATTGGTGATGATGATGATTCACACTTGGGTGATTTCATTGAAGATAATACGACGCTTGCACCGGTGGATGCAGCGGTTTATGCAAGCTTACGTGATGCAACAAGTGAAGTTTTAGAATCACTCACGCCTCGTGAAGCTAAAGTGTTACGTATGCGTTTTGGTATTGAAATGAACACTGACCACACATTGGAAGAAGTGGGCAAACAGTTCGATGTCACACGCGAGCGCATTCGTCAAATTGAAGCGAAGGCTTTACGTAAATTACGTCATCCAACGCGCTCAGAACGTTTGCGTAGTTTCTTAGAAACGGGTCAAGACTAGGCGTGCCTATTTCGGCCCCTTAGCTCATGCTTGGTTAGAGCAGCGGACTCATAATCCGTTGGTGCTGTGTTCGACTCACAGAGGGGCCACCAGTAAAAGAGACCTAGAGCATTATCCTCTAGGTCTTTTTTATTGTGTCCAACAAACGCAATTTAATATGAGGTGGATTCAAACATCGGCCAATCAGTTTCAAGGACTGTAAATTTTCGCTGAGAATGCATTCAGCACCTTGTCATCAACTTTAGGACTCTTTAATAAAAGAGTTATGATTTAGGCAGGCGAAGATGTCTGTCAGGATGGGACTCTAACCACTCTTGCCAAACGGCAAACGCAATAGCAAGAATTACTGGCCCTAAGAACAAACCAACGAATCCAAAGGCTGACAAGCCGCCAATCACACCAAAGAAGGCCAAAAGAAAAGGAATTTTGACGCTTTTAGTGAGGATAATCGGTCGAATCACATTATCAATCCAAGAGACGACCAATGCGCCCCATAACAATAGCTCCACCCCTGAAACGGTCTTGCCTGTAAGGATCAGCCATGCGCTGATCCCGCCCCAAACAAACGGGGTAGCAAAAGGCAGCATGGAAAAAAGGGTAGTAATTGCAGCTAACATCATGGGAGCCTCTAACCCAACAAACCAATAACCAACCCCAGCGAACGCACCTTGGGCAATTGCTGTAAGTACAATGCCGTAAACAACACCTCTGGTTGCGTCGCCAGCAGCTTGAAAGTAACTGCGCGCACGAATGCCAAGAAGGGATTCTAAAACTTGCTCAGATTGTGTCATGAACTTTAATCCGCCTTTGTAAGCGAAAAATAAGGCCAATAGGGCAAAGCCCATGTCCACAAGATTTCGACTGATGCCACCAATGATGCTGATTAACTTTTGGTCGGCATTCATTAATAAGATGTGCATCTCGTTTTTGAATTCTGCGGGGTTTGTGAGTGCTTTTGAAAGCCATTTGTCGATATCTGGGCCAACAATGGGAAGCTCAGCGACGAATTTGGGCAGCATAATTCCCCCATTCGCTAGCTTGGTTGTAAAAATATTAGTGGCGATGTTTAGCTCACTTTTTAAAACAAAAAATAACCACAGTACCGGCACAATCACAGCGGTCGCCATTAACATGGTCATGACGAGCGCCGCGATAGTATCTCTATCACCTAGTTTTTTGAGAAGCCAAATGTAACAAGGCCAGCTCACATAAGCCAGAATGCAAGCCCAAGCGATTGCAGTAAAGAAGGGGGCTAGAACAACCCAGACGCCGATACAAATACTCACAACAAAAAGTGCGAATAGAATTTGTTTAACAGTATTATGTGTGAGATTTTGCAATGTATTTTCCTAAGCTTCTAAGTAACAGCCCGCAATTGATTGGATGAGACATTCTTAAAAATAATATGATGAGTATAGTGGATATAAAGTAATGCATGAATAGCGTTGAGTTTTCGGTATAGACTATTACTTTTTTAAACAGCTTAAACTGCAAGGCATTTTTTGATGAGTTCGCACAAACATCCACATCCTCAGTCACACCAGCTATCGTTTGATGATCCTAAGCGTTACGCCCTTTCAAAGCGATGTACTTGGACAAGTGTATTTGTCAATATTGGGTTAACGATTGTCCAGGTGATCGTTGGGATATTTGCGCACTCTCAATCACTCATTGCCGATGGCGTGCATTCTCTTTCTGATTTGATCTCTGATTTTTTAGTATTGATTGCGAGTTACCACAGTAAATCGCCTGCGGATGAAGATCATCCTTACGGACACGGCCGAATTGAAACAGCAGCATCTTTAGTGCTGGGTGCGATTTTGATACTGACCGGTGTTGGAATTATGTACAGCGCTGCTATCAAACTTGATAGCCTAGGAGATGCACCGCCCATTTCATCACTTGCCTTATGGACAGCGGGGTTAGCGTTAATTGCTAAGGAGGCGCTATTCCGTTACATGCTTTATGTGGGGGAGCAATTACGTTCGCCACTTTTGATTGCTAATGCATGGCATGCAAGGTCTGATGCAGCCTCTTCTCTAGTTGTTGCCGTGGGTATCGCCGCCAATATGATGGGTTTTATTTACGCGGATGCCATCGCCGCCATTTTGGTTGGCTTTATGATTGTGCGGATGGGCTTGGTATTTATGTGGGAAGCTTTTCAAGAGTTGATTGATGCAGGACTTTCTTTTGAGGAAGTGGCGAGTATTCGTCAAACATTGATGGACACACAGGGGGTACAAAATGTCCATGAGCTAAGAACTCGCAAAATGGCGCATCGTGTTCTGGTGGACGCACACATTTTAGTAGACTCCAAAATCAGCGTGTCCGAAGGGCACAGCATTGCCGAACGAGCTCGCAAGCGGGTCATCGACACCCATGAATCAGTCAATGATGTTTTGGTGCATGTAGATACTGAAGATGATGGCATTTATGGAGAAGAGCTTAGAATTGACTTGCCGAGTCGTGATGAGTTAACCAAAGCATTATCGATCGTCCTCGAAGGATTGCCCAAGCCAGAGCAGGTCACCTTTCATTATTTGGCGGGCAAAGTGGAAGCTGATGTTTTGATGCCACATGAGGGCTTAAAAACTAAGGCAGCCATTACAAAAGCCTGTCAGCTAATCGAACATAGATTAATTGGACATGCCTATTTCAGCCAGGTCAGGCTTGCGGCTAACTTGAACTAATCAGTAATGACTTCTTGTAGCTGACACTCCACTCGGCCTCAAATCAAATGCGATACAAATTCGCTCTTCGCTAGAAGTGAATGGGATCGTTCTATGAAATAGTGATGATGGGAATAAAACGATTTCCCCAACGTTTGGCATAACGGCGCCCACCGGAAAATTGTGGTGCTTTTGTGGGTAATGATCACCGTGTACGCCATATTCAAAAGCGCCTTCTTCGGGGCTCTGTTTATCGGAGGGCATGGCAAGATAAACTGCGCCACTAATCCAACCTATTTCATGAATATGCGCATCCAAATGCCCACCTTGGCGCATTTTCACATACCAGGAACTGGTAAATTCTAATTCCTCAGGGAATGACTTAATCAGTTCGCAATCAGCGCCTGCAAATTGTTGGTGGTAGTTTCTAAATTCTTTTTTAACTAATTCAGCGAGGGCGTTAAAAGAAGCTTCCGGACGCTTAAATAAATTGCCTGCGGATTGTTGGCCATTGTGCAGCATGCCTTGTACGCGCTCTGCAATAGCAGCGTTGTCTATATCATTCAACAACGCTTTTAATAAAGCGCTGTTAGGTGCTGAAAGCTCAGGAATCGCCGCTCTATAAACAAAGTCGAATCCATTTTTACAAAAATTATATGGGTCTTCAACGCCAAAGTTAATGGCATAGTGTGTCGAGAGGGTGGCAAGAAATGGCGCTGTGTGTGGTCCACTTTTTACAATCTGGTCTAGTTTAGTTTTGAACGCATCAAAGCGTTCGGCTTTGTACAGGCAATACATACTGCGTTCTTGCCAATCATCAAGCTGACTGCGCTCAAAATAAGGAATCGCCTCATCAAAGCGTTTGGCAAGGTATAAGAATTCGGCCATATTGTAGTTGGCGCTCTGATGCTTAGGATTAAGTGCCAGCGCATCTTGATAGCTGCTAACAGCCTCTTGCATATTCCCTTGATCGCGAAGGGTTTCGCCTAGGTTGCTGTGCGCATCCGCATAGTTGGGAAACACCGCGATTGCTTGTCGATAGCTCTTTATGGCTTCTTCCAGTTTGCCTTGGTCGCGCAGGGCCGTGCCAAGATTAAAATGGCCGCGTGCATCTTGTGGGTTGATAGAAAGCGCTTTTCGATAATTCGCGACCGCTTCTTCTAATTTCCCTTGTTTTTGAAGCAGTGTGCCTAGGTTTCCATAAGCCTCAAAGAACTTAGGCTGTATAGCAATTGCCTTGCGATAGCTTGCAGCTGCTTCGGAGACTTGGCCAACATTACTAAACGCAATACCAAGATTGAAGTGCAGGTCTGGCATGTTGGGCTGTAATTTGAGGGCGCTTCGGTAACTGTTGATGGCACCTTCGTATTGGCCTAGTCCATCTAAGGCAATGCCAAGAACATTATGGAGAATGAATGTATTTGGGTATCTGCCTAGCAAGGACTTTGCCATATTGGCTGCATTAGCCAATTGGCCTGAATTAAGTAAATTAAGGAGTGGCTGAACTTCGTGTTGGCTTGGTTGTTTGTTGGATTGATTGGCCATAGTATTTAATCAGTCAATTTACGGTTGAGATTGTTGGCTGTTTTTCAGCTGCAGGGCCATATGTCTAAGGAAACTCATGGCTACTTTCGGCTCATTCAAAATCAGTGTTTGAATATTATTAGCGTTAATCACGATAATATCGCAAAAATCAGAATCAACAATCGCATCTGCAATACGCACACTGTCACCAAGAATCGCCATTTCCCCAAAAAAGTCGCCCGCGCTTAAATGCCTAATGAGGCGATTTTCATAGACAAGTTTAATTCTTCCGTCGGCCACGTAATACAAATCACGGCCTTCATCGCCAATATTAAAGACAACCTCTCCGCTCTGATAAATGCAGCCATGGCGTGACATGACTTTAGAAATAAAGTCAGGATTCTTTCTAATCACATCGTTAAATAAGCATCTTAGTAGAAGAACATCACGCTTTTTCAGTGTGGAGATTAGCTCCGTGCCTAAAAGAAAGATGGCAAAGGTGTAATACAGCCAGGCGAGTGAGATAAATACGTTCTTCATCCCGCCAAACACGGCACCATAAGTGTGATTGACTGAGAGCACTTCGCTAAATATGGGGCGCATTGCCATCCATAAGAGCGCCGTAATCATTGAGCCGGTAAGGATGGTTTTAAATGAAGCGTTAATTGGCAAGAAAGCCCGATAAAACAGACCCAACAGTATCGTGATAATCATGAATGAGCCTGTACTGTCCGTTAGGCTAGCATGCGCAAACGATAGTCCCAAAAGTTGAGAGGCTTTTTCGAGCATCAGGTCGAAAAAAGTAAACATAAAGAATACAAATAAAATGCCAATCACTGACAAAATGTCTTGGATAGATTTGCGGATAAATGAGGGGTGCTCGGTGATTGCAAAAATGGTTTCAAATGCTGAACGCAAAGTACTAGCTAGTGGGATAGCAAACCAAAATAGCGCAATCGTTCCAAGCGTGCTCCATGCAGTTTTATGTTCGGCCACCTTGTGAATTTCAAGCATAATTCTGCGGCTCAGTTTGGGTTCAAGTGAGCTGGTGATGCTCGCCAGATTAACCACAGCAGTATGGGATGAAAAAACTAAGTGAGATAAAAAGAAAAACATTAACAGTGCCATTGGAATGATGGCAATCATCGCGTAAAAGGAAAGCGATGCAGATAGTCCCCAGCCGTTATGTAATTTAAAAGCGCTAAAGGTTTCTCGCATCACGAACAAGGGGGTGTCGTAACGATGTTTTGCAATGCGCGCCTTTGGTTTTGCAATCGCTGGATGATCACTAAAGTGACTGGTAGTTTTAATTTGAATCGACAAAATAGATACTCTATATATATGCTGTGTTATTGATGTGAAATTCTGACCGCTTCTGTGGCTTCCACTAAGGCAGAAGTAACCCCAGTCTCCATTGCAGAGTGCCCTGCATCAGGAATGATTGATAGTGTTGCGTGAGGCATGGCTTTTTTAAGCTCCCAGGCACTGATTGGTGGACAAACCATATCATAGCGACCTTGAATAATAGTCGTCGGAATGTGACGGAGTGAACGGGCCTCTATGAGTAAATCTCGATGGCCAACAAAGCACTGATTCAGGATGTAATGAATTTGGACTCTTGCCCGCGCAACTTCAATCTCGACTGGGGTAGTGTTTTCTGATGAACTTACTCGGGGTAATAAGGACATGATGCTGCTTTCAAAAGCATTCCAAGTTAATGCTGCTGGGCCAGCAATGCTGATGTCGTCTGAAAATACTCGCGATCCATATGCCTTAAGCGGGCTTGATTGTTCATCGATGGGTAAAAAGCTAAGGAGTTTTTCCCAGCTTTCAGGATAAAAGCTTTTGACTTCCCCCAAAAACCAATCTAGTTCACTCGGCCTGCTTAAAAAGATACCACGCAGAATTAAACCGCTGACTGAATTTGGATGGGCAATCGCATAAGCCAGTGCAAGCGTACTCCCCCACGAGCCACCAAATACCAACCATTTGTTAATTCCTAAATGTTGCTTAAGCGCTTCAATGTCGCTGACAAGCGCGTCGGTATCATTTTCTTCTATACAGCCAAGCGGCGTGCTCCTTCCGCAACCGCGCTGATCGAGCAGAATGATGCGGTAAAAGCTAGGGTCAAAAAAACGTCTTTGAGATGGATTGCAACCGCTGCCTGGACCGCCATGTAAAAAAACAACAGGAAAACCGTCTGGATTTCCACATTCTTCGTAATAAACGGCATGTTTTTTGGTAACAATCAACTGATCAGAATGAAATGTAACCAATTCGGGGAATAAATTAAAGCTTGTTAATTGCATCGGAAAAAGTGCTTTCATGTTGATTATTTTCATTTATTTTAGATATGATAACATCGTCAAAAATGATGAATAAATTTTTTTCAATTAATTGTAAATAAATTGTTAACAATCTATTGCAAATCATTTTTGACTGATCTAATATCTCAATGCGCCCACATTACGTGAGGCGAAAGTGACGAATAAAATAATGAGGTTAATCACATAATATAAATGTGAAACTCGCAATTTTAGGAGTCATTTGTAGTTAACCCTTAGTACTTACCACTTTGGAGATTTAAAAATGAAGATGAGTAAAATCAATCTAGCTTTAGGTCTAGTAGTTGGTGCATCATTGGCTATGCCAATGGTAGCTTCTGCTGCTGCTGATCAAGAAGCTGCAATGAAAGATGCTAACAACTGGGCACATCCACGTGGCCAACACAATAACCAAGGTTATTCAGCATTAGCACAAATCAACAAGGGCAACGTTAAAAACGTTAAAGCTGCTTGGACATTCGCTACTGGTGTAAACCGTGGTCATGAAGGTTCACCAGTTGTTGTTGGTAACATGATGTATGTACATACAGCATTCCCAAACAACATCTACGCTCTTGATTTGAACGACAATCAAAAAATCGTTTGGTCATATTTCCCTAAACAAGACCCATCAGTTCAAGCAGTTCTTTGCTGCGACAACGTTTCACGTGGTCTAGGTTACGGTGATGGCAAGATTTTCTTGAACCAAAACGACGGTACTTTAGTTGCTCTTGATGCTAAGACAGGCAAAAAAGTATGGGATGTTAAGAACGTTGATCCAAAAGTTGGCGCTACTAACACAAACGCTGCTCACGTAATCAAGGACAAAGTTTTAGTTGGTTGTTCTGGTGCTGAGTTCGGTGTTCGTTGCTTCATGGCAGCTTACAACATCAAAGACGGTTCATTGGCATGGAAAGCATACTCAACAGGTCCAGATTCAGAAATGTTGATCGGTGCTGACTTCAACAAAGAAAATCCACAATATTCAGCTTTGTCAGTATACGAAGATGTTAACGGTGGTAACAAACTAGGTGGTTCTTTCAAGAAAATCGCTAACGACAAGTTAAAAGTTGGTGAAAAAGACCTAGGCGTTAAAACATGGTTGAAACCACAAGCAGTTAAAGATGGTTGGCAACATGGTGGTGGTTCAGTGTGGGGTTGGTACCCATACGACGCTAAGTCAAACTTAGTGTACTACGGTACAGGTAACCCATCAGTTTGGAACCCAGACGTACGTCCAGGTGACAACAAGTGGTCAATGACTGTATTTGCACGTGATGTAGATACTGGTATGGCTAAATGGGGCATGCAAATGACTCCACATGACGAGTGGGATTACGACGGTATTAACGAAGTTATCTTGTTCGACAAAGGTGGCAAAACATACGCTAACCACATGGACCGTAACGGCTTCGTTTACACATGGGAAGCTTCAAATGGTACTTTAGTTGTTGCAAACAAAGTTCACTCATTCGTGAACTGGGCTAGCGACATCGATTTGAAAACTGGTGTGCCAAACAAATTGGCTACAGCTTCAACTCACCAAGACTACAATGCAAAAGGCGTTTGTCCAGCTGCTTTGGGTACTAAAGATCAACAACCAGCTGCTTACTCACCAAAAACTGGTTTAATGTACATTCCATTGAACCACGTATGTATGACATACGAGCCAGTTGAATCTAAATATGTTGCTGGTCAACCATGGGTTGGCGCTACATTGACTATGTTTGCTGGTCCAGATGGCGTAATGGGTGGTTTCACTGCTTGGGATCCAATCAAGGGTAAATCAGTTTGGTACAACAAAGAGAAATTCTCAGCATGGGGTGGTGTATTAACAACTGCTTCAGACTTAGTTTTCTACGGTACTCTTGATCGTTGGTTCAAGGCTGTTGATGCACAATCAGGTAAAGAACTTTGGAAATTCCAAGTTGGTTCTGGCGTGATTGGTAATGCATTCACATACGGTAACAAAGGTAAACAATACGTTGGCGTGCTATCAGGTATCGGTGGCTGGGCTGGTGTTGCGATGAACCTTGGTATGACTAACCCAACAGACGCTCTTGGCGCTGCTGGTGGTTATGCTGAATTGACAAAATACAACGCTGCTCCTGGCGGCGGTGCATTGAACGTGTTCAGCCTATAATTTATAGTTGAAAAACTGTAGTTATAGAACTAACCGTTAGTTAGTTTGTCATATAAACACCCCGCTTCGGCGGGGTGTTTTTTTAGTTTTAGATTTATGCAATCTAACGAATAAAGGAAGATCAAATGTTAAAAAACCTATTACTGTCAATGTTGTTGAGTAGTGTTGTCGTAGGCAACGTGCTTGCTGCAGATATGCCAGATATTCCAGCAATTAATCCTGATGAAGGTCGTATTGGTGAAGTTCGTCGTGTTGAAGATCCAACAGAATTTAAAGTCTGTGCAGATCCTGACAATATGCCTTACTCAAACAGCAAACAAGAAGGTTTTGAAGACAAAATTGCTGAAGTCCTAGCAAAAGAATTAGGTAAGAAGATTTCGTATCAATACGCTTATTACCGCCAAGGTTTTTTAAGAAATACACTCAATGCGAACCGTTGTGACTACGTCATGAGTACCACATCGGATAATGATTCAATGCGCACATCTATTCCATATTATCGTTCAGGTTATGTGTTTGTTTATCGTAAAAGCAGTGGCTACAATATTACAGATTGGGATTCGGCCGATCTAAGAAAAGGGGTGATTGGCATCATTGGTCAAAGTCCACCAACACGTCCGCTCGCTGATAATAACTTAATGGGTAATGCTCGCCCATATCGTCTACAGCGCGATCTGAATTTTCCACCAAGTCAATTGATTGATGACTTAGCAAAAGGTGATATTGATGTAGCGATTGTTTGGGGTCCGATTGCTGGCTATTTTGTAAAGAAATCAACAGTGCCACTGGTCATGAATCCAATTCCTGAATACGAAGATAAAAACGTTAAAGGTAAAGAAAACTGGAACATTTCAATCGGCGTGCGCAACAAAGATAAAGCGCGTGTTGAAGAGCTAAATAAAGCAATTGTGAATCGTCAGGCTGATATTGATAAGATTCTTAACGATTATGGTATTCCACGTTCACCGGTTGTGATTGGTGATAGTCTAGAGAAAAAGGCACGTGAGAAAACACAAGGTGAGAAAGTAGATAAGCCGATCTAGTTACTGAGGATGATGATTGAATTTAGATAAATAAAGTCAACCATCATCCTTCGTATTCGTTATAAAATAATGGTTCAAGTTAATTTTAGCATCACATATAAATAGAAATTAATACACTAAATCTAGGAGATGACATGTTTAGCAACAACGCTGTAAAAGCAGTTATTTTGAGTTCACTTTTGGTGTTAGCAGGCCTTGCACCAATTCATGCAAATGCTGCTTGCCAATTAGTTTCAACAAAAGATGGTAGTCCTTTAGATATTAAAGTGACACCTGAAGATACACCAGAAGCTAAAGAGTTTTTAGCGACATGTGTAAATCCTTACACAAAACGCGCAGTGGCAGATGCTGATGTAGCAAAAAGTGGTAAAAAGTTGTTTGGTTATTGGTCATGTACACAATGTCATGGTGGTAATGCAGGTGGCCAAACAGGTCCAAGTGCAACAGATGCTACATGGCAGTACTCTAAACACATTACAGACAAAGGCATTTTTGAAACAGTTGCGGGCGGTTCAAACGCAGGTATGCCAACATGGCATTCACAGCCTGCAGGCAATCCTGAGTTGCTCAAAACAGATGAAATTTTGAGAATTATCGGCTGGTTGCGTACGATGTACGCTGGTGGTGGTGACAAACCTTGGTTGAATGAGACTCCACAGAAATAAACATTTGTAAGTGTTATCAAAAGGCCACCCTAGGGTGGCCTTTTTTGTTTTATGGGCATTAACAAGACTTGAGTTAAAATAGTATTGCAAGATCAAAATATACAAAATATGGAGATGATTATGCGAGCAAATCTATTGAGGAGTTCAGTGTTAACTTTTGCTGTATTAGCCGGGTGTTCACGTCAATCAGAAAGTGTACCGTCATCAACAATTGCGTCCACATCAAGTAGTGCCATGGTTACCTTTGTTAAGACACAAGATGGAAGCCCATTAGAAATTAAGGCCGAGCTATTTGATACCGCTCAGGCTAAAGAATTTAGTCGCACAGGTAAGAACCCATATATTGGCAATGCAGATGCGATTGCACAAGGTAAAAAGTTATTCCAGATGTATTCATGCACACAATGTCATGGCGGAGATGCTGGCGGCCAAACTGGCCCAAGCCTTCGTGGCCCAGACTTTCGATATGCAAAAGATGCTACAAACAAAGGGATGTTCGAAACTATTTGGCATGGTACTAATGGTGGTATGGGGGCAAAAGGTAAGGGATTGATGGACCCCACAGACCCAAACAATGGCTTAAAACCAGATGAAGTCTTGCAAATCCAAGCTTGGATTCGCAGTCATGATGGCAAACTCACTGGTAACGAATAAGTTGTATTTTAATTTTTATAGGTAACCTATTTTTATGCGATTCAAAAAACGATCAAATGCAGATCTTCACCAAGTCGTCATTGTTGGCGGTGGCGCCGGTGGCTTAGAGCTTGCTACACGCCTTGGTGATAGCCTTGGCCGCAAGGGTAAAGCAGAAATTACCCTGATTGATCGAACAAGAACCCACGTGTGGAAGCCTTTGCTGCATGAAATTGCAGCGGGCAGCATGAATCCAGACAAGCATGAATTAGAGTATTTAGCCCAAGCCCATTGGCATCACTTTAATTTTAGGCTTGGTGAAATGGATGGCTTGGATCGCTCTAAAAAAGAGGTGTATATCAGCGCCAATTACGACGAAAACGGCGCTGAAATTATTCCGAGAAGAACAATTAAATACGACACCTTAATTATTGCCATTGGAAGTACAACCAATGATTTTGGTATTAAAGGCGCTCGCGAGAATTCAATTGCATTAGATACGATGGATCAAGCAGAGCGATTCCATCGACGCCTGCACAATGCGTTAGTGCGCGCACAAACGCAAGCTGGACCAGTACATGCTGGGCAACTTGAGGTTGTGATTGTGGGGGCCGGAGCGACGGGTGTGGAGCTATCAGCAGAATTACACAATACTACCCGTGAGTTGGCAGCCTATGGTCTTGATAAAATCGATCCAGATAAAGACATCAACATTTCGTTGATTGAGGCGTCAGATCGTGTGTTGCCAGCATTGCCTGTTAACTTGTCCAAAGCCGTCGATTTAGAACTACGTAAATTGCGTGTTCGTGTCTACGCGGGTGAACGTGTGACGGAAGTCACGGATAAAGGGATTTACACCCACAGCGGCAGGTTTATTCCATCTGAGCTTGTCGTTTGGGCTGCTGGCATTAAAGCGCCAGATTTTCTGAATGGCATAGATGGTCTAGAGTCGAATCGTATTAATCAATTGATCGTGAAGCAAACCTTGCAAACAACGCTAGATGAAAACATATTTGCATTTGGAGATTGCGCTGCGTGTCCGAGGGCTGGCAGCATTGATAATGTGCCACCTCGAGCGCAAGCCGCCCATCAGCAAGCTTCTATGCTCATAAAAACAGTCAAAGCACGCTTGAATGGTAAAGCGTTGCCAAACTATGTATATCGAGACTATGGATCGCTTGTGAATCTTGGCAGTTATTCAACCGTTGGAAGCCTAATGGGGTCAGTGTCAGGCGGGACAATGTTTATTGAGGGTATGTTTGCGCGATTAATGTATCAATCGCTTTATAAAATGCATTTAATCGCATTACATGGGTTTTTTACCGTGTTCTTACAGACGCTTGCTCGCATGATTACAAGGCGCACAGAGCCTCAAGTAAAACTGCATTAAAAGCTTGAGAGGTCAAATTGAGAGGCCCAGCTTTGTTTAAGCTGGGCTTTTTTGTTGAATGTGTTTTCGGTATAAGTGGGCAATCGCCCCCATGGTTAAGATCACAAATAAACCAAAAATAATAATGATATGGTCGATTTCAAAATTTTTCCCAACCATCCACGTGTAGGCACCAAGCATCAGCAGAATCCCAATATTTTCATTGAAGTTCTGAACAGCAATCGAGTGGCCTGCGCCCAGTAACGTGTGGCCACGGTGCTGCAATAGCGAGTTGAGAGGCACCAAGAAGTAGCCTGCTAGTACGCCAATCGAGAACAACAGGATAGCCGCAACTATCGGATTATGAACAAACACCATGCCAACCACTAACACGCCCATATAAATGCCAGCTGGAAGAACGTTTGCTGCTTTTTCTAGTTTGACATAAATAGAAGCAATCACAGAGCCAACGGCAATGCCAACGGCAAGAACGCCAATGAGTTTGGTTGCATCTGTTTGATTGAATCCAAAATTTTGATCCGCCCATCTCAAGACCACGAACTGGAGTGTTGCGCCAGCGCCCCAGAACAGTGTTGTCACAGCAAGTGAGACTTGACCCTGGGTATCCTTCCAAAGTGTCGTAAAGGCGTGCCAAAAGTCCTTCATCAGGAAGCTCAATGAGCGCTGTTCAACGCGGTGATCAATCGGCATTTTTGGGATGTGATAATTAAAATAAGCCGCCAACAAATAAAGGCCAGTAATAATTGCAATACCAAAGTAAGGGTCGTTCGCGGATATGGTAGAGCCAAACACAGGGCCTAAAATAATGGCAGTCACGGTTGTCCCCTCCATCCAGCCATTGGCCATAATGAGTTGATTGGGGGGGAGCATTTCAGTCAGGATGCCGTATTTTGCAGGCGAATAGGCTGCGGCACCGATCCCAACAATGGCGTAGGCATAAAGTGGCGGGACGCCCATCAAAGCCAACACACAACCAAAAAACTTGATGCCATTACTCAAAAACATCACTTTGCCTTTAGGTAAAGCATCGGCAAAGGGGCCAACAAAGGGAGCCAAGACAATATAAGAGATAATAAAAAACTCTCTTAAAAGAGGCTCATGCCAAGTTGGCGCGTTGAGTTGATGAAGAAGCGCAATGGCAGCGAAGAGCAAAGCATTGTCCGCGACGGCAGATAAAAACTGTGCCAGTAGTAGCGTGAAAAATCCTTTGCCCATGACGCTTTTCAATTAGAGGATCTCGGAAGCAAAGTCAGCTAAGCGAGAGCGCTCGCCACGCATCAGTGTGATGTGGCCGTTATGACCCCAACCTTTAAAACGATCCACCACATATGTCAGACCAGAACTGCCCTCAGTTAAATACGGCGTATCAATTTGTGCAATATTGCCCAAGCAAACCACTTTAGTGCCAGGACCAGCGCGCGTAATTAAGGTTTTCATTTGTTTGGGCGTCAGATTTTGCGCTTCATCAATAATTAAAAACTTATTCAGAAAAGTGCGACCACGCATAAAGTTAAGCGATTTAATTTTGATGCGTGTGCGAATGAGATCTTGCGTGGCGGCTCGTCCCCAGTCGCCAGCGTCATCATCCGATTTGTTCAGTACATCAAGGTTGTCTTCTAAAGCACCCATCCACGGCGCCATCTTCTCTTCTTCAGTGCCGGGCAAGAAACCAATGTCTTCGCCTACTGGAACGGTGACCCTCGTCATGATAATTTCACTGTATATTTTTTTATCCAGCGTTTGTGTTAATGCAGAGGCTAAGGTGAGTAAGGTTTTGCCGCTACCCGCTTGGCCAAGTAATGAGACAAAATCTATTTCTGGGTCCATGAGGAGATTCAAGGCAAAATTTTGTTCGCGGTTGCGTGCTGCAATGCCCCAAACAGCGTGTTTGACTTGAGTAAAATCTTTAATGATTTCTAAAACAGCGGTGTTGCCTTCTATGCTTCTAACAATGGCCTCAAAAGGTTTTTCAAAGGCATAAAACACAAACTCATTAATGAGCAAGCTTCTGCAAAGCGGGCCTGTGATTCGGTAAAACATGCGTCCCGCATCTTGCCATGACTCCATGTCCTTGCTGTGTTTATCCCAAAAATTCTCAGGGAGCTCTTTTGTCCCTGAGTAGAGCAGCTCGGTGTCTTCAAGTACTTTGTCGTTAAAGTAATCTTCAGCGGGGACATTTAAGGCACGCGCTTTGATGCGAATGTTAATGTCTTTACTGACCAGCACGACTTCACGTTCGGGGTGTTTCTTTTTTAACGCAAGGACAACCCCTAAAATTTGGTTATCAGCAATGCTTCCCGCCAACATCGGTAAAGAAAAATCCATGGCATCTGTTTGCAGGAACAAGCGGCCCGTTGCATGCTTGTTGCCTTTGATCGATAGTAAGCAACCATCTTCTAGGTTGCCAAGACCTGCACCTACAATCTCTTCTAAATTTCGGCTAGTTTGACGGGCATTTCGCGCAACTTCCGTGATTCCTTTTTTGTTGTTATCCAATTCTTCAAGGGTCACCATTGGGAGGTAAATATCGTGTTCTTCAAAGCGGAATAAGCTTGAAGGGTCATGCATTAGTACGTTGGTATCAAGCACAAATAGTTTATTGCCAGCCGACTTTTTCTTAGCCATTCGATTAGATTCCCCTGAAAATACTAAAAATGAAAAGATAAATCTCTATAAAGAACGAATAAATTCTAATACCTCGGGGATGTGGCCATCCACTTTAACGCCGCGCCATTCGTGGATTAATACGCCATCTTTATTGATAATAAAGGTGCTGCGCTGAATGCCACGCACCTCTTTGCCGTACATTTTTTTCATTTTGATCACGCCAAATAATTGGCAGGCTAGTTCTTCAGTATCGGCTAGTAGATCAAACGGAAACTCAAATTTCGCTTTGAAGTTTTCATGTGACTTAATGCTATCGCGAGAAATGCCAAAGATTTCAGTATTTGCAGAGTTAAATTCTGCGTAATGATCGCGAAATTGCTGACCTTGTGTGGTGCATCCGGGCGTTGCGTCTTTTGGGTAAAAGTAAATGACAAGTGTTTTGCCGAGATGCGCTGAAAGCTTGAAAGTTTTACCGCCAGTGGATGGGAGTTCGAAGTCTGGGACGCTGGTATTGTTCATGGTGTTTGATTGAATTGACTTACGCTCATTGTTGTTAAAAAAAAAGATTAGCGCAAGTAAGTTTTATGAAGATTTGAAGAAGCCCTCAAATTTCTACTCTTTAGCGCTACTCGAGTCGAAATGAAACAGGCACCGTAACGTTAAATGCGTTACTTTTTAGGACTTCTGGAGGCGTGGGGAAGTTCGATTTTTTAACCATCTCTAGCGCTTGTTTATCAAGCACTTCAAAGCCGCTTGAAGTATGGATTTTTTGGCTCAAAATTTTGCCATTTCCATCCAACTGGAAATCAATTTCAACGACGCCCTGCCAGCCACGCATTTTTGCAATACCTGGATAGTTAATGTGTTTAGCAATTTCACGGCTTAACGCACTTCCGTATTGATTACGTGCTGAATCAAGATCGGCTTGATTAACCGAAGGCTTTGGTGGTTCTAGTTTAGCCACGACAGGCGTAGGCGCCACAAAAACTGGTGTCACTTCCGCTTTTGGGGCAGCAGCAATGACTGTTGGAGGTGGCTCGCTAACCGGTTGCGGCGTACTAACTGTCTTCACAACTGGCTGAGGAATTGGCTTCGCTTTTGGCGGCGGGACTATTTTAGGTTTTACCGGTTCGGGTGGTTTAACTGGAGCAGGAGGCGCCGGTGGTTCTGGTTTAGGTGGCGCTAATTCAATAATCAATTCTGGTGGTTTAACCGGCTCTTCCAAAGAAATATTGGGTATCCCTAGGGCAGCAATTAAATGCAGCCCAATAGAAATAAAAAACGCCCATGTCAGCGCATTTTCACGATTAAATAAAGGTGGGGATAATTTGGTCAAAATATGAAAGCGATGCTTCTGTATCAAGTGTTTATCTATATGCAGCGATTAAACGGTTCGTAAGTGAAGCTCAGATTATACATGAAGCATCGTTTTTACTACTTCAATGCTTATTTACTCCCACTCTAATCCAGGATAAATATTGTTCACATTACGTCGATTAACGATATCAAAGAGTTGCCAATAGCTGCGCTCAGAAGCAGCGGCGGTTCCCATTGCTTTTTCCATCACCTCGCCTTTTTTAATGCTCGCACGAATATCGTTTAATAGCGTCCATAAGTAACGCTCTTGATCATTCAGCTGCTTTTTCCAATTCGCATCTTTCAGTGAACTGCTGTGCCCAGGAATCGCAAATTCTGCTTCATTGGTTTTCAGCGCGTTAATCACCGCTAACCAGCCTTTGATGTCACCATCAATTGAAGGAGTGCGCTCCACAAAAAGCAAGTCGCCGGTCCAGAGCGTTGAACTTTTATGATCAAATACCGTTAAATCAGTGTTGGTGTGTGCGATTGGGTAAGCGGTTAGCAAAAGCGTTCTGTCGCCCAAATCTAGTTTGCTCTCGCCTTTCACTAGCAAGCTGGGTTTAATGATTTCGCTTCCTGCAAATGCATCACCTAACCATTGTTGGTTAATCCGTAAATAGTTCTCACGACGGCGTTCCATCGCATCCGGCAGTTTTTCATGTCCCACGAAAGTGGCTTTATCTTGAATAAATGCCGCGTTACCAAAAATATGGTCTGGATGCACATGGGTATTAATCACATATAAAATCGGCAATTCTGAAACTTGCCGAATCGCCTCACGCAAAGCTTGACCAGTTTTTAAGCTACCGCCCGTATCAATCACTGCAATACCCTTGCTCCCAACGATAAAGCTCAAATTGCAAATGTCAGCATGATATCCCTCGGACATATCTTCGTGCACACCATGATGCACGTAAATACCGTTTCCTAAGTTTTCCATGGTTAATGGGCTGGCAAGTGCAAATGTGGTACTCAAAATTGTGGCTATCGCTAGCATTATTCTTTTTAACATTTAAAATCCTTACAGGGATTAAATTCAGGTCTAGCAAGACAACGGTTTATGATGCAATATAGCACGCTAAGTTTAAGAAAAAATATCTAAAAGAGGAGAAAGTAATGACGCAGAATCAATATACAAAAACCGCCATTGTGTTGCATTGGCTCATTGGCGTTGCCATTTTGGCGATGTTTGCTTTAGGCTGGTTTATGGCCGACATTCCAAAGGACCAACCAAAATCAACGGCTTTCGATTTGTTTAATTTGGGTATTTACACTTGGAACTTGGCAACAGAAGTCACGCCAAGAACATTCTATTTTAATTTGCATAAATCAGTGGGCATTACCATCTTGGCGCTTGTTGCCTTCCGTATGTTTTGGCGCATCACACATCGCCCACCAGCGCTATTAGATAGCATGTCAGCAACAGAGAAAAAACTCGCTACTGGCGGCCACCATCTTCTTTACTTGCTAATGTTTGCTTTGCCTATCTCTGGTTTGGTGATGGCGATGAACAGCAAATTTGAATATGGCGTGAAATGGTTTGGCATCAGCTTGATGAATGGTCTTGATAATAAAGGCATTCGCGAATCGTTTGTAGAAGTGCACGAAGTCGTTGGCATTATTATGTTGGTGGCGATTGGCGTTCACGTGTTAGGCGCTTTGAAACACAAGTTCATTGATAAAGATGGCACGATGAGCCGCATGTCATTATGTGGTTTATGCCGCAAAGATGCTTGCAAAAAGTAACTCATGATCCGTTCTGCCCTTCACAATTAACTTGCCCGTTTACTGGCTGAGCTTGTCGAAGGGAATGTGTTTTGATGGTTCGACAAGCTCACCATGAACGGAAAGCTTGGGGTACAAGAAATTTGGGGTACGGAAAACTTAAGTACTAAATAAGAAAAGGGCGCATCAGCGCCCTTTTCTTTATCTCTGTCACCCCACGCATGATGCGGTGTCCACTTTGCTGCACTTCAAAATAGATGCCGCATCTAGGGCGGCATGACAGCCTAAATCTACTTCACGTCTGTCTGATGGCTAAACGCTTTGCCATCATTATCAGACGCTTTAACTTCCAACACGCCTGGCGCTTTGGGGATAAAGTTAAAGCGTAAATAAGGGTCTTCACTGGTGCCAACACCAAAATCGACATCCATCACAGGCACGTTGTTATAAGTGAAAGCCGCTTTCTGGATGTAAAACGCAGGCACAAACCCTTGAGAAACTAAGTCACGTTGCAAGCCAGTGCGCATCGGGTGTTTGATGATAAACGTTGCGGCGGTTGCATCCCCAAATTTAACTGGGCTTTCCACATTCATTTTAATCTTACCTGCGGATGCACGAATCGCAGCTTCATCACCATCTACCGTACCACCGCAGCCGCCAGCTGCACGAATCTCAACGGAGGCTAAGTAAAGTTTGCCATCGGCAGTTTCACCTACCGCACGAATATAAGAGTCCATCTCCATACGAATACGCGTAGCTAACTTAAACTTACCTAATTGATCAGTAAGGTGATAAGTCGCTGTTAAAGGAATTGGGTTGGAATCCACTAAAAGATAAAGCGTTTTAATCGCATTCGCATCGGCTTGTGTTTGATCTATCGCGATTTCAAGCGGCACTTGCGCACCACTCTCGGCACGGCGAGGTGCTACAAAAGTAATAAAGGGTGCATCTGCCATCGGGCGCTGAGCAAAAAAAGCCTCTTTAACTAAAGGCCATTTTGAAGGATCGGATTCAGCGTGTGTCTGCACGCTGAAACTGATGAACGCTAAGCCTGTAAAAAGTAGCTTTAATAAGAGGTTAATGTTTTTCATGAGGATCCCCAATTGAGTATTCGACTTAGTGCTTAGTCAGTGATTAAGACCAGATCGTTTAATTATTCATCTGATTTTAAGT
This sequence comes from Candidatus Methylopumilus turicensis, assembly GCF_000953015.1. Lineage (NCBI taxonomy): Bacteria > Pseudomonadati > Pseudomonadota > Betaproteobacteria > Nitrosomonadales > Methylophilaceae > Candidatus Methylopumilus > Candidatus Methylopumilus turicensis. The sequence continues at coordinate 1,538,397 of NZ_LN794158.1, read as the reverse complement.
GATTATCAACAAAAGTGAAAATAATTAGCTGATTTTTAGCAAAAAATCTGGGTTTTAGTGATTTTACGTATGGCTATTTATTTAACAATTCTTTAACATTCGCCGCGGTTATTTAACAAGTATTTAACATTTACGAATAAATTTAAGAATTGATTAATTTAAAAATGAATAAAAAACTAATTTTTTCACTGGTTGCGGCCAGCTTATCAACCTCAGCACTTGCTGAAGGCAAAATAATTTTGTCTCCTGTGGTTGTGACGGCAACTAAAAACGCTGTTAACAGCTTTGATTTACCAGTATCAATTGATGTCGTGGATAAAAGCAGTATCCAAGACGGGCAAGCACAAATGGTGCTTTCAGAAAGTTTGATTCGCGTGCCAGGTATTACAGCGCAAAATCGTACCCAGTATTCACAAGACCCACAAATTTCAACACGCGGCTTTGGCTCACGCTCTGCTTTTGGTGTGCGTGGTTTGCGCATTTATGTAGATGGTATTCCGTTTAGTATGCCTGATGGCATTGGTCAGCCTGGGAATATTGATTTAAACGCTGTTAAATCAATTGAAGTGATGCGCGGTCCATTTTCATCACTTTATGGCAGTTCATCTGGTGGCGTGATTCAGTTGTTAACTGAAGATTCACCAAAAACTCCATTAGAGGTAAGTGGCGGTTATATGTTTGGTAGCTACGGCACACAAAAAGAAACATTACGTGCTGCTGGCTCAGAAGGTAATTTTGAATACTTAGTGAACTACTCAAAATTTGAAACCGATGGTTATCGTGAAAATAGTGCAGCAAACAAAGAACAACTAACAGCGAAGATGAAGTTTAAGCTCACCGACACCACTAAAGTAACAGTGATGGCAAACTGGATGGATATGAATGCACAAGATCCTCTCGGATTAGGCCGCAACGCTACAACAGATTTGCCTTCAGCATTCGCAACACCAAAAGCTGTTCCGGGTGCAGCCTTTAGAGCAAACACACGGGTAAGTAGAACTAATACACAAGCCGGTATCAATTTAGAGCAAATCATTAATGAAAATAACACATTAAATCTAATTGCTTATGGTGGCCAGCGTGATAATTTACAGTTTCTATCATTGAGTCCTACCACTACATCGGGTCGAGCGAGTGCTATTGCGCGTGACTTTTGGGGCACTGAACTACGCTGGACAAACAAGGGTGAATTACTTTCACGTCCATACACTATCACTTCAGGTTTAACTTATGGTCGTATGGAAGATGCTCGTAAAGACATATCAGCTACAGCTGGTGTAATGCTAGATGAATCTAGTTTAACTAATGTTAATCGTCGCGAAACCAACATAGCCTATAATTTTGATCAGTACGTTCAGGGTCAATTAGGCTTGCTGGATAATTTAGATATTCACGCTGGTGTTCGTCACACCAAAGTTAATCTTAAAGTTGAGGACAATCTCGTTGATGCATCTAGAGCCCCCTATAGCGGATTTAATGCTAAATATAGAGATAGTAGCGGTAAGGTTAGTTATGATAAAACCACGCCAGTTATCGGCACTGTTTGGAAAGTAAACCCACAATTTAATCTTTATGCAAACTACGGTAAAGGGTTTGAGACGCCGACATTGATTGAAGTTGCTTACGCAACTGATACTGGCTCTGGCCCAAATCTTGGGTTAAAGCCAAGTACCAGCGATAATTATGAGATTGGTGCTAAAGCATTTGTAAGTGATATTGCTAGATTGAACGCCGCTTTTTTTAGAACAGATACAGAAAGTGAAATTGTTACATCACAATCTGGCACTTATGCGGTTTATTCAAATGCAGGAAAAACTAAGCGTCAAGGTTTAGAGTTGTCCGCCGATGCCAATCTGCCACATAACTTCGGTTTGTATGGCGCTTATACTTACTTGGATGCAACATTTACATCTGATTACCAATCATCTGGCAATACTGTGAAATCAGGCAACAAAATACCTGGCACATATCGAAGCCAGTTGTATGGTGAGATGTCATGGAAAGCACCAACGGTAGGATTTTCTACAGCCCTTGAAGCTCGCTATAACAGTAAAGTTTATGTGGATGATGTAAATTCTGATATTGCACCTTCTTATACAGTCTTCAATGTTAGAGCAGTGCTGCAACAAGAAGTGCAAAAATGGCGGTTCAGTGAATATGTTAGAGTGGAAAATTTGTTTGATAAAGATTATATCGGCTCTGTGCGTGTCAATGATTCCAACTCACGCTTCTTTGAAGCAGCGCCAGGACGTAATTATTTGATGGGCGTTAATGCAACTTATCGCTTCTAATTAAAGATGGTGCTCTAGTAAAAAGCCGTCATCATTTGACGGCTTTTTTATTGGCATGGAAATAAGGAGTCTATTTTGGCAGTCTTAGGATTTAATCATTACAACTTGCGTGCTGAGCGTTCGATGATGGAGCAGCTCAAGGTGTTTTATCGCGATGTGGTTGGTTTGCAGATTGGCGAGCGTCCGCAATTAACTAGCTTTGGTTATTGGCTTTATGCCGGTAGCAAGGATGTGCTGCATTTGTCTGAGGCAAAGTCAGAGGAAAAGCGAAAAGAAAACGTGGCAACGACGTTTGACCATGTCGCATTTACGGCAACCGATTATGATGCGACGATAGCTCGTTTAGAAAAGTTAGGGATTAAGTTTAAAGCCCGTGAGATATCCGATGCTGGCCAAAAACAGATATTTTTTAGCGACCCTGCTGGCAATGGGATTGAGCTGAATTTCTCTTAAAACGTTTTCTTAGCAGCACCCTAGCAAGTTAGGCTTTTACATAACCCCATCAAATAGTTGTACTTTGACCAAAGTACCAGCTTCTACGTTGCCCACCTCATCCTCTAGCACAATAAAGCAGTTGGCTTGCGACATCGAACTTAAAACCCCTGAGCTTTGATTGCCTGTGGTTTTCACTTGCCAATGGCCATCTTCGTCCACAAATAACATCCCACGTTGAAATTCCGTGCGACCCTTGAGCTTTCTAATTTCGCTGGTGCAAACCACATTGAGCATAGGAATAGACGCAGGGTTACTTTGCCCCATGAGCATTAGCATGGCTTGCCTGACAAATTGATAGAACGTCACCATCACCGCCACAGGGTTGCCTGGTAAGCCAAAGTAATGGGCATTGCCGATTTTGCCAAAGGCAAGTGGGCGACCCGGTTTCATGGCAATTTTCCAGAACAGCACTTGGCCAAGTTTTTGGAGTAGCTGTTTCATATAGTCCGCTTCGCCAACCGATACGCCACCGCTGGTTAATATTACATCTGAATTTTCAGCGGCTTTTAGAAGCGTTTTTTCTAGCAAAACAGGGTCGTCTGGGATCGCGCCTAGGTCTTGTATTTCAAGGCCCAGGCGGGTCAGCATGCCAAAGAGTGTGTAACGATTACTATCGAAAATCTGCCCTGTTTTTAAAGTACTACCAATACTGACCAGTTCGTCGCCTGTTGAGAAAAAACTGACCCGTAATTTTCGATAAACAGTGACCTCGCCAATGCCGAGTGATGCAATCAGACCTAAATCCGCAGGGCTGATTTGATGCCCAACATTTAAAACGACTTGTCCCGCCTTGAGGTCTTCTCCAGCATAGCGAACGTTGGCGCCACGTTTTGGCGCATCGTTCAATTGAACAAACTCACCATGTATTTCAACGCGTTCTTGCGCAATGACGGTATCTGCACCTGCAGGAATAGCCGCACCAGTCATAATCCTTACGCACGCGCCTGTTTCAAATTTCCCTGTTAGTGCATTGCCAGCAAAAGCTGCGCCGGTGATTTTTAAGCGCGTTGTTCCCTGGGCTAAATCGTCCGCATTAAAAGCATAGCCATCCATGGCTGAATTGTCATGGTTAGGTACGTTGTGGGTGGCATGGATTTCTTCTGCCAATACACGTCCTAAAGCAGCATGAAGATGCACGCGTTCAGTTTCTTGCACGGGGCTTAAAAAAGCTTTGATGTATTCTCTTGCCTGCGCAACCGGCATGGAATTTGGATCATAGTCATCACATACGCTGGTGGTGTTTGCAAGTTCGTTAAGCGTTTTTTTAGTCGTCATTTTTTAAGCCAAGTCGTGATAAACGCGGCAATCGCGTTAATGTCGTTTAGGTCAATTTGGGGGGTCGCTATTGGCAAAGGCGTGTCCGTTGCAATGGCAATAATATTGGCATCTTCTGATCCTAATAGCGGTGTGCCTAGAGCTGAACGATGCACTTCAATCTTGGGAATGGCTTCGTGTTTAAAGCCTTCAGCCAATACAAGGTCAGTTAAATTACCATCCATTTGCGCGAGTAAATGCGCAAGATTAGGATCATTTTCTGCATGCGGAGTGCGCACTAACTCGGTCATTAAAGCCCACCGCTGGCGGGATGCGACCATCATCTGCACAGCACCAGCTTGGCGCAACTTAAAGCTGTCTTTGCCTGCATGGTCGATATCAAATTCGTGGTGCGCGTGTTTCACGACCGAAATGCGTAAGCCTTGTTGGATGAGTGCGGGAATAAGTTGTGTCAATAAAGTGGTCTTGCCGATGCCGCTACTGTGGGCGCAAAAACCTAGCACGGGGATATGATTCGTATTTTTATGGTTGTTCAAGATTCACCCTCAAGCTTGCTTAATTCTTCGGGTGTATTGACGTTGGAAAACGCAGATGGATTGTCGTCAAAACTTACTTCTACATAGGCATGTTGTTTTTGCCAGCCTTCAACTTTGCGGCCACCTGCATTTAAAAAATCCTCAAGGTCTTGCACCAAACTTGTTCGGCATAAGCAAAATACTGGATGATGTTGTTCGCCTGTTTTAGCAACGGCAATGTCTGCTTGTTGCAATTCTAAAGCCGCCATTAATCGCTGGGATAAGTCTTCTGGCAGAAGTGGTGAGTCACATGGAACGCTGAGTAGAAATTCTGTTTTTGCGGCTTTCATGCCAGCATGTAAGCCAGCTAAAGGGCCGGCGAAATCTGATATTTCATCAGTAATGACAGTAAAGCTCAAGCTTTGGTAAGTCTCTATTTCTCTGTTGGCATTAATTAAAATTTCGCCAACTTGCGGGCTTAAACGCTGAATGACATGCGCCACCATCGGCTGGCCTTTAAACGCAATCAGGCCTTTATCTGAGCCGCCCATACGACTAGCTTTGCCGCCCGCGAGAATCAGTCCTGTGATCTTTTCTTTCATCCGCTAGCCGCCCGTGTGTGACATAAATCTAACAACAGCTGGCGCAGCACGCTTGAGATCAAAATCATGGCCTTTAGGTTTGATTTTCATGCTCTCGATAATCGCTTGTTTGAGCGGTTCATCATCATGGGGATGGGCGCGCAGAATCGGCATCAGTTCGATTTTGTCATCTTGGCCCAAGCATAAGTAAAGCTCGCCTTTGCAAGTGATGCGCACACGATTACATGCTTCGCAAAAGTTGTGGCTATGCGGTGAAATAAAGCCAACTTTTGTCTGGGTGTCAGTTACTTGCCAATAGCGAGCAGGGCCGCCAGTATTCAGCGCACTGCTTACGAGTGGAAAGTGTTGTTGAAGTGTGGCGAGCGTTTCGGTATTGCTGACAAAAGAGCTATCGCGCGCATGGTCAACAGCGCCTATTGGCATTTCTTCAATGAATGAAATATCAATTTTTTGCTCGATCGCAAATCGCACTAAATCTAATGTTTCATCATCATTGATGCCGCGCATGAGCACAGTATTGAGTTTAATGTTTTCAAAGCTCACTTGTTTGGCGGCGGCGATACCACCTAAGACTTTTGCTAAATCGCCGACGCGTGTGATCTTTTTGAAGCGTTCAGCATTGAGACTATCCAGACTAATATTGATGCGCTTAACGCCGGCAGCTTTTAATGCGAGTGCTTGATGCGCAAGCTGAGAACCATTGGTCGTGGTAACAAGCTCCCGCACGCCGGCCAATTGACCAATTTCTTCAAATAGCCAAATGGCATTTTTGCGAACTAAGGGCTCGCCACCGGTGATGCGGACTTTGCTTACACCCAGTGCAACGAAGGTTTTAACGATGCGAGCGCATTCTTCAAGACTCAGCACTTCGTCTCTGGATAAGAAAGAGACATCTTCGCCCATGCAATACGTACAGCGAAAATCGCAGCGATCGGTGATAGACAAGCGAATGTAATCGACTTGTCGTCCGTGCGCATCAATCAGTGTATTGGGTTCAGTTGGCATATTGGTTGTTAATCGGCTGAGATTTAGGCTTGGCTTACGGTATCTGTCTTTGAATATTAAGTCTTTGGGCAGCGGGACACAATGCTGTTCAACCTGTGGATATGGGTTTAGTTTATTTTTTGATACAGCCTAAACTTTTCATGTCGATCAGCGGGACGGTTGCCTTGCCAAATCACTTTCCACCCTTCACCCGGATTGATATGCCCGTGATGCTTATCTTCCTGAACCAAATATAAATCGCAATTTGGTTGGATGGTATTTTTTAAAGGAAGAACACGAAGTTCGGTGTAGTAATCCAACAACGCTTGTTGTGCTTGGCCGAAGCCAGTACTGTTGATGCAGCCATGTTTTTTGGGTAAAGCTTCTTTGAAACTCAACATCACGCTTTGATAGCTTTTGGCTGAATCTATCATTGGTAGCCATAATGCCATCAGCAAGCTCCAGGCCATGGTAATACCAACAGCCCAATCGGTGACTGCAGCACGGTTTGAGCGTTTGGCATTGATGGTAATTCCCCATACTAGGGTCGCGAATAAGGCAATGACTAGTGCAGGGTAGTTAATGTGGGCTTCTGTGAGGCCAGACAGAATATGCATGCGTGCCGAAAGTTTTGCGGGGTAGCCTGTCATGATGGCAATCCAGCCAAGCCAAATGAGAATGCCCATCAAGCCAAACAACACCAGACCGAACCAATTTAGCGCCCCAGCCGCGCCTCGTTTAAGCGTTTCCGCGGCACCACCAGCCATGGCTACAAGCGGAATAAGAAGCGTCAGTATGGCAACGTCAGCATTTTTTGATTTCAGCCCAATCATTAAAAATGCCATGATGAAAAAGGTCACGATTAGTTGAAATTTTGGTTTGGAAAGCAAACTTGAGCGAAATCGCCATACGCCCCAGCCTGCAATCGGAAGTGCTGGCCAAGCGAACCAGGAAAGGGTGCGGATGGTATATAAGTGGTTAAATTGCGAAAATTGTATTTGGTTGTCCCACCAAGCACTTAAATGGTTGGGTGACATATGCCACATCAATACAGGCCATATCAACATCCATGGGGCTAAAGTAATCGCAGCCAAGCCAAGCACAATGGCGTAGCTTTTTGATCGCCATGCTTTGAATAACATCGGCAATAGAATCGCTGTGAATAGGCTAATTGCAGCAGTGATCAGTCCTGTCGACATAAAGCTAATGCCGATGCCGGTCCCTAGCAATACACTGGCTCTGAAGGGCCTGCGTCTTGCAAGCGCTAATCCATAGAATGCCATGGCACTACCCGTCAGTGCTGAGACTTCTGGCATGAGTAAGTGGGCCACAGCAATGAGGCCAATCGAGCTGAGCATAATGAAGGTGGTTTGTCGTCCCATGCCTTCACCCCATAACTCCCGCCCTATCATGCCGGATAGAAGAAGTGTCAGTGCCATCCAAAAGCCACTCGCAATGCGTGCAGCATCATGCGTATTTAATAATGGGCTGAGTGCTTTAGAAAAGGTTGCTGCTGAGAGATAGTACAAAGGCGGGTTTTTGATGACGGAGTCGCCAATCGCAAGAGGCGTGAGCAGATGCTCGCCTGCGAGCATGCTTTTGATGATGCTGATACTGGTGGATTCGTTTGGCTTCCAAGGTTGATGGCCAATTAGACCGAGGCAAATCCAAATACAACAGAGAATAATTAAGAGGCGCGTTTTTGCTACCTCACCAATTCTTGCTCTTGGTGTGGCTAAATTGCCTTGCCAATCATGATCAATCTCAAATGCCATCTAGATTTTGCCTTGATTCCATATGCTTATTTCAGATGTTGGATAGTCTAAAATAAAAAAGGCAGCGTGAGCTGCCTTTTTTGAGTATGCACCCAATATTACATGCCGTATTTTTGGCGGAATTTCTCAACACGACCAGCAGTATCTAAAATCTTTTGCTTGCCTGTGTAGAATGGATGACATTGTGAACATACTTCAATGTTTAAGTCTTTGCTGTTAGTAGAACGCGTTTTGAACTTGCTGCCGCAGCTGCAAGATACGTTAATTTCGTTGTACTCTGGATGAATTTCGGCCTTCATGGTCAAATCTCTTTCAATAGCTTTTTACTGAGCCCGCAATTATCAATGAATTATTTAAATTAAGCAACTACTAAGCGGATATTTAAGCCGAGCAATTAACCTCTACGCATGCTGTCAAAAAAGTCAGCATTGTTTTTGGTGGCTTTGATTTTATCAAGCAAGAATTCCATCGCTTCCAAGTCGTCCATTGGGTAGAGTAATTTACGTAGCACCCAAATCTTTTGCAGAATATCTTTTTCAATCAACAGTTCTTCACGGCGTGTGCCAGATTTATTGACGTTAATCGCTGGATAAATGCGTTTTTCAGCCATGCGGCGGTCAAGATGGATTTCCATATTGCCTGTGCCTTTAAACTCTTCATAAATCACATCATCCATCCGTGAACCTGTATCCACAAGTGCGGTTGCGATGATCGTGAGTGAACCACCTTCTTCAATATTACGCGCTGCGCCGAAGAAACGTTTCGGGCGTTGTAATGCATTGGCATCCACACCACCGGTGAGTACTTTGCCTGATGCAGGTACAACCGTGTTGTAAGCGCGTGCTAGCCGGGTAATTGAGTCTAATAAAATCACCACATCTTTTTTATGTTCAACCAAGCGTTTTGCTTTTTCTAACACCATTTCAGCGACTTGTACGTGACGTGTTGCTGGCTCATCAAAGGTTGAAGCAACCACTTCGCCTTTGACTGAACGTGTCATTTCCGTCACTTCTTCAGGACGCTCGTCAATCAACAGTACGATCAAGCTAACATCAGGATGGTTGGCGGTAATCGCGTGTGCAATATGTTGCATCATCACGGTTTTACCGCTTTTTGGACTCGCCACTAAAAGGGCACGTTGGCCGCGGCCAATTGGCGCAATCATGTCAATGACACGGCCAGTCACGTTTTCTTCACTGCGAATATCACGCTCTAATGTGAGCGGAATAGTTGGAAATAGTGGCGTTAAGTTTTCAAACAGAATCTTGTTTTTGGTGTTTTCTGGAGACTCGCCGTTAACACTATCTACTTTCACTAAAGCAAAGTAACGTTCACCATCTTTTGGGGTGCGAATCTCACCTTGAATCGTATCGCCAGTGTGTAAATTGAAACGGCGAATTTGTGAAGGTGAAACATAAATATCATCAGGGCCTGCTAAGTAAGAGGTGTCTGGTGAACGTAAAAAGCCAAAACCATCTTGCAAGACCTCTAAAGTACCATCCCCAAAAATGCTATCGCCTTTTTTAGCCGTATTTTTCAACAAAGCAAAAATTAAGTCTTGTTTGCGCATGCGGCTGGCGTTTTCGATCTCGCTTGCAATGGCCATATCGACGAGTTCTGTGACGGGGAGGTGTTTTAGGTCTGATAAATGCATATGGGGAGGCTCACTGAAAAACGAAACTACTTAAGAGGGATGATGAAGCTTGGAACTTACAAAAAGTGTCTGGTTCTGAATGAACCAGACACAAGACTATATCGATTAAATGTTGCTGTCAATGAAAGCGGTTAATTGCGATTTTGATAGTGCACCAACCTTGGTGGCTTCTACGTTGCCGTTTTTGAACAGCATTAAGGTTGGAATGCCACGAATGCCGTATTTAGGCGGTGTGTTTTGATTTTCATCAATATTAAGCTTGGCAACTTTAACGCGGCCTTCATATTCTTTCGCAACTTCATCCAAAATTGGCGCAATCATTTTGCATGGGCCACACCACTCAGCCCAGTAATCAACTAATACTGGAAGTTGTGATTGTAAAACGTCTTGCTCGAAAGCGTCGTCGCTAGTATGAATGATTTGATCGCTCATGTTGTGGTGAACCTTTAAATTGAAAATTAATATCTGAAATTAGAAAAAGTTAAAAACTATTCCGCTATCCTAGCGAAAAAACAGCCTTAAGTGAAGTGTTGTCTTGATCTCTTTCGCATGAATCGATGCTGATTGGATTGAGGGATGACTCAAAGTGTGCGTCTTTGCTTGTGTTGGTGATAATATTTGATCATGAACTGTTTTCAATCTTTACGCATGATTCGTTTATTAAGCCAATGTTTATTGGCCTTAACTTTGTTAGCGCTGTCAGTATTTAACGCAAAAGCTGAGCTTTCTAACAATGAAGTTTCCAAAAGCATCGCCTCCAAGGATTTTGTGATGAAAGACCTGGCGGGCAAAGAGCATCGTTTATCTGACTATCGCGGCAAATGGGTATTAATCAACTATTGGGCAACCTGGTGCCCGCCTTGTTTAGATGAATTGCCAGATTTTATTTCGCTTTATGAACAACGCTATCTACAAGCCAAATCTAAGGATTTGATGGTGCTTGGCATCGCTGTTGACTATAAAAATGCCCAGGAGGTCCGTCTGTTTGTAGATGATATGCTGGTCTCTTACCCAATTATATTGGGGACCCCCAAAATTTTTGCGCAGTTTGGTTCACCAAAGATTCTGCCTACCACGCTGATTTACAATCCGCAGGGTAAGCTAGTGAAACTTAAACAGGGTGGGCTTACTAAGCTTGCTGTTGAGTCGATCATCATGGCGTCACCGCATGAATCAATAGAGAAGTAATGGCTTTGAGCCATAAAAAAGCCTGCGCTAAGGCAGGCGATTTTTTTAAACGAACGGTATTTTAAGTTGGCGTGTCAATGCTGACACCGTTTTCATCCAAGACGTTTAAATTATTTTCCGTCGAAAAGTGCATCAGTTGCGCGTAGCCTTCAGGATTGATGTCTTTGAGCTTTAAATCAACCGCCAAACAACGAACGCCGTTCACTACACGAGGCTTTAAGTAGGGTGAGTACTTGAGTTTACGGTCTGCGCCAAAGCTCGCGTAGGTGCTACACATGCGATCCACCCAGTCACTTGGACGGAATGGCTTGCCCGCGCGCGTCAGGCCTTCAATAATAATTTCTTTCGTTGTTTCACTCATATAAATTACCTAGTTATCCACATTACCAATTTTGTATAAACCTTATTTTATCAAGGAATAAGGCTCTCGCGTTTAATCTATATATTCAAATACCTTCACCACTGTTTTAACACCACCGATACTACGAGCAATTTCGACTGCATCATCGGCTTCTTTATGAGTTACCAAGCCAAGAAGATAAACGCTGCCGCTCTCGGTCACTACTTTGACATAGTTAGCCGAGAATTTATTTTCTTTAATAAAGTTGGCTTTTACTTTTGACGTGATGTAAGCATCATTGGTTCTAGTGCTCAGTGAAGAATTTGGGCCTATTGCAAGATAATTGTGAATGCTGAGTACGTTTTCAATGGGCTTCACTAATGACTCTGCTTTTTTCTTATTCGCTTCGTCCGAAACTTCGCCTGTAATCAGTAACTGGCGGTTAAAACTTGTTAGGTTTGCATGCACTTTTTCTTTGAGGCTATCTGCAATCGCTTTGCTGGCTTTAAGCTCTATGGCTTGGTCTTCAATATAAGTGCCTGATGTGCGTCTGTCAGCCGCCATTGAGCCGCCCACTGCAGCGCCGCCTACAATGACCGGAACGCAAGCAGTGAGTTGTGTGCTGAGGGCAGCAGCGAGGATTAACGTTCCAAGTGAAGTTTTAGTGAATACACGCATTTAATCTACTCCAAGTAAAAGACAATCGATAGCATCGCACAAGCAATGCAAAATGAGAATATAAGCTTCTTGAATTCTTGCGGGGCTGTCGTTGGGTACACCAAGGTGAATATCCTGGTCCTCCAACAGCTCAACCAACAAGCCGCCATCACCACCGCTAAGCGCAATCACGCTCATGTTACGTTCTTTTGCGGCTTTGATGGCATTTAATATATTCGCGGCATTGCCACTTGTGCTGATCGCAAGCAATACGTCACCCGCATAGCCAAGCGCTAATACTTGCTTAGCAAAAGTTTGATCATAATGACCAAAGTTCGCAATGGCAGTGAGCGTTGTGCTGTCAGCACTTAATGAAATGGCTGCCAAGCCTGGTCGCTCCATTTCAAAATGGTTGAGCATGCGAGAGCTAAAGTATTGTGCATTCGATGCCCCAGCGCCGTTGCCGCATGCAAGCACCTTCTTTTCTTTTAAAAATGCCTCGACCATGATCTCTGCGGATGCCGCAATTGGCTCAGCCAGGAGTTCTGCAAGCGCCAGTTTTAAGTGGGCACTGTCTTCAAAATGCTGAATGATGCGTTTTTTTAAATCCATGAAATTACCACTGTCTTTTCTGTTTTTATCGTGAGCTTAAGCTTCAAACGCATTTTTAATCCAATGAATGTGTTGCGCATCTAATTTGTCCATAAGGACAACATCAAATCGACAGGCTTGATTGCCCTGTTGCTGAAGAAAATAAGCCGCTGTCATGATGATTTTGTGTTGCTTTGATGCGGTAATGCTCTCTTCAGCTCCGCCAAATGCTTTATTTTTGCGAAAGCGTACCTCAATAAACACTAAGCTTTCGCCATCGCGCATAATTAAATCAATCTCACCAAAACGAGAGCGATAATTGTTAGCAATGAGCTTTAATCCTTTTGCTTTTAAGTATTCTGCCGCAAAGTCCTCGGCTGCTTGGCCCTGATCATTCATGACCTAAGTTAATGAGGGGCTTCCAGCCTAATGCCATCATTAGCAAAGCTAGCATTGGATAAAGTGCGCCTTATTTGACCGCTCGCATTGATTTCTATTTTGCCAGAAAGCCCGTCGATCGTGGCGCCATTGGAGGGCATTGCCTCTAGCGCAAGAATGATTTGATAGGCATCAGCACCCAATGCAAACCATCGCTGCATTTCACCAGCCGGTAAGTCCTTGGCGGCTTCTTTATAGCGTAAGAATTTTGGATTTTCTCTATCCGTTAGCCAAGGCGCATCAACAAATCGAATACCTTTTAATGGCGCGTCATCAGCATTAGCGCTGAGGCCGCTAAAAATCTCAGAGAGTCCAAATGTTGGCATATTGGTAGGCAGTAATTGGCGTATAGTCCTCGCACTCTCAGCCGGTTCTGCAATAAAAATCATGTCGCAAGCACACTCGTTAATTTGTTGTTTAATGTTCTGATCGTCAGCATTGGTGACGGTCAATAGACCACCCGTAGAAAGCCAGTTTTCCTTGAATACTTCAGCATTTTTTTGACTCAAAGCTTGATTAGTTTTAACAATCGCCGCTTTGGTCATGCCTAAGTTGTAAGCGAGTTTGATGATTTGTTGAATTTCATCAGATGCCGATAAGCCGTAAAAGAATTGGTTGGGATGGCTAGGGTTATTTTCTTTTTTGTGTAGCATCAATGTGATGGCTGAGCTTGTCTCATGACGGACGGCCTCCACTTCATTTTCAGTGAATGGGCCTAGAACATAACGCGCGCCTTCGTTTAATGCTTGTTGGTAAAGTAAAGTGGTATGGGTTGCATCCACATCGCTCGCGTATATATTGACAACAGCATTGTCATTGGCAATTTTTTTGGCCGCAGTAAACCCGCGTTCAATGGCATCCGAAATGGGATAAAGATCGGCTTTTGAAAAGGGCAATAAAATAGCCACAGGGCCTTTTAATTTTGCTTTTTGAATGCTTTTTTTGGATGAGGGGGCTGGCAATAACCCTGACGCAATAGTGTTTTTAGCGGCATGATCAGGATAAGCGAGGTGCCAGCGATCGATGGCTTGCTGATTGCTTTCGCCATTGTTTTGGTATTTTGCCGCGAGCGCTAAATCAATCCAGCCCTGAATATTCGTGTCGTTGCTATTTCCGCGCATTTCAGTCAGATTTTTTTTGCTTAAAACAGAAACAATCTCCCAAATCTGATGTTCGTTGGCATTGATATCTTCTTGGTTGATGGGCGTGAGTTTTTGCAGTAACGCATCAGCAATGACACGTTGCTCTAAAGCGCGAAGGCTATCTGATTGGTTTTCGTAGGCTAGTGCTAGGCTTGTGTGTAAACTTACGTTTGCCTGCAGATTCAGTGATTGATTTGTTTGCAGTGGCAGTAACTCAAGAAATGTTGTGTCAAAATCGCCCTCGATGCTGGCAAAAATCCCATTCAGAAGCTTTGAGTATGGGGAAAGACTGGGAATGCTTGCAGCGGCCAATTGTGCACAAACTTTGTCGTTCTTTTTGAGGCAGTTGTAACTTTCTACAAAATAATCCTCAGTGCTTTTTGTGAGCTTAGAATTTTTTTCTGCGTAAGCTAAATTGTTAGTACCAAATATAGTTGGGATGGCTGATAAAATCAGCACGAACAGCATGAAAGAGAGTTTGAATTGAGTGTTCATCATGAACCTACATTATATGTGGTCGCCACCCCAATTGGAAACCTCCAAGATATTACGCTACGCGCGCTAGAAATTTTAAAAACGGTGGATGCGATTGCAGCAGAAGACACGCGGCATACCTCGCATTTATTGTCACATTTTGCGATTCAAAAAAAGTTGATTGCTGTGCATGAGCACAATGAACAAAAATCCGCTCAAATTTTGTTGGATCGGCTGCGGGCTGGAGAGTCGATTGCGTTGGTTACCGACGCCGGAACCCCAGGCATTAGCGACCCAGGGGCGATTGTGGTGGACGTGCTTCGAGAAGCCGGGGTTAGGGTTGTACCGGTACCGGGCGCTAGCGCGGTGATTGCCGCCCTATCTGCCTCTGGCATTACCGCTAACGGCTTTGTGTTTCATGGCTTTTTGCCAGCAAGCGGCTCGCAAAGGCGCAAGACTTTAGAAGTCTTAAAAGCCTACCCATCCACATTGGTGTTTTATGAAGCGCCGCATCGTATTATTGAATGTGTAGAAGACTTGGCGACCGTATTAGGGGGTGAGCGTCGGATTACCATCGCCCGTGAGATTACTAAGACCTTCGAGACTTTTCGTCGCTGTGCTTTGCAAGACGCTAAAATATGGCTGGAAAGCGACTCTAACCAACAACGCGGGGAGTTCGTATTATTGGTCGAAGCGGCCGCTTTGGTTGAGCAGGCCGATATTAGCGAAGACGCTGAGCGCATATTAAAACTGCTGTTGGCTGACTTGCCATTGAAACAAGCGGTAAAATTAGCGACGGACATTACGGGTGTTAAAAAGAACATCCTTTATGAATTTGCCCTAAAACTCAAAGATGAATAACCATGCATAAAATCACCATCACCCGCCCAGATGACTGGCATTTACATTTACGCGATGGCGAGGCGCTAAAAGCGGTATTGCCAGATACCGCGCATCGTTTTGCTCGCGCTATTGTGATGCCTAATCTCCGTCCGCCCGTCACGACCATAGCCTTAGCGGCTGAGTATCGTCAGCGTATTTTAGATGCGTTGCCAACTGCTACCGTTCGTACTGAGCCTGTCGAGGGAGATGATCTTTCCACCCTTCGACAAGCTCAGTGTGAGCGGTCAGGTGAGTTGAATTTTGAGCCTTTAATGACGCTTTATTTGACTGACAATACCAGCATAAAAGATGTTGAAGAGGCTAAAGCAAGCGGCTTTGTAAAAGCGTTTAAGCTTTATCCAGCGGGTGCAACCACTAACTCTGATTCAGGCGTCACTAGCTTAGATAAATGTGCCGCGGCCTTAAGCGCCATGGAAAAGTTAGGCATGCCTTTGTTAGTGCATGCAGAAGTGACCGATGCTGACGTGGATGTGTTTGATCGTGAAAAAGTATTTATTGACCGTCATATGAAGCCTTTGCTGGTGAAATACCCAGCGCTTAAAGTAGTGTTTGAACACATTACCACCAAAGATGCAGCGGAGTTTGTGGCGAGTGCGCCGGCGAATGTTGCGGCAACCATTACGCCCCACCATTTACTCATGAACCGTAATGCCATGTTTACAGGGGGCATCCGTCCTCATCATTACTGCCTGCCTATCTTAAAGCGCGAAGAGCATCGTGTTGCTTTGGTCAAAGTAGCAACCTCAGGCAGCCCCAAATTCTTCTTAGGGACCGACAGTGCCCCGCATGCTAAATCAGCCAAAGAATCGGCTTGTGGATGTGCTGGTATGTATAGTGCGCATGCGGGGATTGAGCTTTATGCTGAGGTTTTTGAAACAGCGAATGCGCTTCATAAGCTAGAGGGCTTTGCGAGCTTTTACGGTGCTGATTTTTATGGCTTGCCACGCAATACAGACCAAATTACTTTGGTTAAGGAAGTGTGGTCTGTGCCTGCAGAGATTGCATTTGCCGATGAAGTTTTAGTCCCCTTGCGTGCTGGGCAAACGGTTGCTTGGAAGATAGTTTAGATTTGCCAGTGAATCGGCGTTTCACCACGTTTAGTCAGGTAAGCGTTAATTTGTGAGAATTGATGATTACCAAAAAAACCACGATGCGCTGATAAGGGTGAGGGATGTGTCGATGATAGTACTAGGTGTTTTTTTGCATCGATTATCTCGCCTTTTTTCTGCGCATAACTTCCCCACAGCACAAACACCAGTCCTTCTCGATGTTGATTGAGTGCGGCGATGGCGGCATCCGTGAACGCTTCCCAACCCCGCTTTTGATGTGAGCCAGCGTTGGCCATTTCTACTGTCAGCGTTGCATTAAGCAGCAAAACGCCTTGATCTGCCCAAGCGGTGAGGTCGCCCTTGCCGCTCATTTTGATGCCTAAATCCGCTTCAATTTCTTTAAAAATATTTCTGAGTGATGGTGGCAGTGCAACGCCTTGTGGCACTGAAAAGCTTAAGCCGTGGGCCTGCTCTGGTCCGTGGTAAGGGTCTTGTCCAATAATCACTACACGGACTTTATCAAACGGGGTGTGGTTGAATGCATTAAAAATCAGCGGGCTAGGTGGATAAATAATTTTGCCTGCGGCTTTTTCTTGCTTTAAAAAGTTTCTTAGCGACTGCATGTAAGGCTTACTGAGTTCTTCGCCAATGACGGCTTGCCATGAAGCGTCAAGTTGTCCATTTTTTTCTGAGGTCATCGGGAGCATGATCATTAAGGGTGATGTGTCATTATAAGGGCCGCTATCGTTTGCGTGTTAAAATGGCTTTGAAGCTGGCTAGACAGTCGCCGCTCAGCAATGGGGGGAGGAAAGTCCGGGCTACACAGAGCAGGATGACGGCTAACGGCCGTACGCTGAAAGCTAGCAATAGTATAAGGCGCGGAATAGGGCCACAGAGACGAGCGTATTCAGTTACGGTGAAACGCGGTAACCTCCATCCGTAGCAAGACCAAATAGGCTGACAATGGCGTGGCTCGCGCTGTCAGCGGGTAGGTTGCTTGAGCGTGTGAGTAATTGCACGCCTAGATGAATGACTGTCACTTGTCGCAAGGCAAGCACAGAACCCGGCTTATCGGCCAGCTTCACTTTTTACTTCATAGCCTTTTCCCCTTCAGCTCATACGCCCCACATTTATTCATACGAGCCATCCTTTTCAGCAAATAATTATTTTCAAATTTATTAATTTTTTTGATTTTTTGTCGCAATCCCCGCAATCCTTTTGTGGGCTTGGGTTTGTTAAATAATCTTAAATAATCCCCTGTTTTTGACTCTTTATAAGTCACATTCATTAAATTAGCTATGTGCTTATTTTTTAAGGATATTTTATTTATGTAAAAAATGCGCTAAGTCATTGTCCTATAAAGGAAAAATCACAAAAAAGGGCTTGCGATAGTTCTTTTTTTTATCTATAGTGTCAACAAGTGGGTGAAAGTGGTGTTTTGTGGGAATTTGCTGGTCGATTTGCTTGTACTCATCTTCTAAATCGGCCAGCAAGTTTTCTTCACTTTCATCATGACTCATCAAGATAAAAAAGGGATTGAATAGATTTTATGTTTCGCGGTGCTTCATCATTAAGTTTGGATGTGAAGGGACGGTTGGCTGTGCCAGCCAAGCATCGCGACGCCCTGTTGTCTCAAAGTGCTGGTCAGCTCGTGTTGACTGCGCATCCTCATCGTTGTCTGTTGTTGTATCCGCAAGTTGCTTGGGAGCCGATTCAAGCCAAGATGATGTCTTTATCTTCATTTGACAAGCGCTCAAGCGCTTTGCAGCGTTTGTTAGTGGGTTACGCTGAAGATATTCAAATGGATGCGGCAGGTCGATTGCTGGTGTCTCCAGCATTGCGTGAATTTGCAGGTCTGGACAAACAAGCCATGCTGGTTGGTCAAGGTAGCCACTTTGAGGTTTGGAATATCGAAGCTTGGCGCGCACAACTGGATATCGTCATGGCTGGCGAAGACTTAGCATTGCCTAATGAACTAGAGGGCTTTTCACTGTGAGCGCGAGCTCACCATTAAACAGCGCTGAACAAATGGTAGGAGAGGTGTCACCGCACATTACGGTGATGCTTGAAGAGGCAGTTGAAGGTTTGGCGATTAAGCCAAATGGTATCTACGTTGACGGTACGTTTGGACGTGGTGGCCACAGTCGTAAGATTTTGGAAAAGTTAGGCAGTAAAGGTCGTTTGATTGCGCTTGATCGTGATTTGGCGGCTGTCAGTTCTGCGGCATCTATTCAAGATGCCCGTTTTCAAATTGTGCATCGTCATTTTGCTGCCCTAGAGGAAGTGCTAGCTGAGCTAGGCATTTCTGCTGTGGATGGCGTTTTGCTGGATTTGGGCATTTCATCTCCGCAAATCGATATTGGCGAGCGTGGATTTAGTTTTAGATTTGATGGCCCATTGGATATGCGTATGGACCAAAGTAGCGGGCAAACCGCTGCTGAGTTTGTCGCGGTAGCTACAGAACAAAAATTGGCGGAGGTTATAAAAGCGTATGGTGAAGAACGGTTTGCTAAACAGATTGCAAGGGCGATTGTTGCGTCACGCACAGGGGGGCATGCCATCACCACTACTAGGCAACTTGCCAAGGTCGTGGCAAGTGCAGTCCCAAAAATCGAGCCTGGCCAAGACCCGGCGACGCGCACTTTTCAAGCTCTCAGGATTTTCCTCAATCAAGAGCTTGAGGAATTGTCGTTAGTTTTACCGCAGTGTTTGCGGATGCTTGCGCCTCAAGGTCGATTGTCGGTGATTAGTTTTCACTCATTAGAAGATCGTATCGTGAAACAGTTTGTGAAGGGTGAGCAAGATAGAGACGACTTGCCCTCAAACTTCCCTGTTCTAGCTAAAGATTTACCGCAGCCGAGAATGATGGCCATAGGCAAGGCGCAAAAGCCAAGTGCTGCGGAAGTGAAGAAAAATCCTAGATCAAGAAGCGCAGTATTGCGTGTGGCGGAACGCACCAAGGTGAGTTTATAAATGACGCGTTTAAACCTCATTTTATTTGCGGTATTAATCATTAGCTCCCTAAGTCTAGTGACTTCGCAGCACAAATCACGCAAATTATATTTTGAGTTACAGCAACAACAAGAGGCAGCAAAGCTTGCAGAAACTGAATGGAGTCAGCTGCAGTTGGAACAAAGTACATGGGCGATGCATAGCCGTTTAGAGCAAGTCGCCTCTAATCTGCTTCATATGCATGTGCCAGACACGAAGCATATTCAAATTGTGGCGCCTGATGATGTACAGGCAACACAAGTAACGACACAAACTTCTCATCAATAGGGTGGAAATAGAAAAATGGCCGTTGTTCAGCAAACCATCAAACTACCACAGTGGCGACGTCGCTTACTGTTGGTATTGATATTGCTGGGCTTTGCCGCATTGATTGGGCGCGCCGTATTTCTGCAGGGCATGAGACACACCTTTTTACAAAAGCAGGGAGATGCAAGAACAACACGCTCCATGACGCTTTATGCGCATCGCGGCATGATTACTGACCGCAATGGTGAGCCTTTAGCCATTAGCTCGCCCGTTGAGTCTATCTGGGTAAACCCTGCCGATGCAGTGGTGAGCAAAGAGCAAGTTGAGAAATTGGCACAACTGCTGGAGCTCAAGGCGCCAGACATTTCAGCCAAGCTGGCTGACCAAAATCGAGATTTTATTTATCTTAAACGACGCATTTCTCCGGAGCTGGCCAATCATGTGATGGCACAACATATTCCTGGTGTGTACATGCAGCGTGAATACAAGCGGTTTTATCCAGCGGGTGAAGTCACAGCACACTTGGTTGGATACACAGGATCTGACGAAAAAGGCTTAGAAGGTTTTGAGTTGCAATATCAGCCTTGGCTCTCTGGCAAGCCAGGAAGTCGGCACGTCATCAAAGACCGACAAGGGCATATTGTCGATGATTTAGAAGCGGTTAAATTGCCTCAGGACGGACGCGACCTGGTCGTTTCTATCGACCGTAAAGTGCAATATCTCGCCTATCGTGAATTAGCTAAGGCTGTGGAAGAGAACAAAGCAAAAGCAGGTGCGGCAGTGGTCTTAAATGCAAAAACGGGTGAGATTTTAGCCATGGTTAATTTGCCAGCCTATAACCCAAACAATCCAAGCAAAGATGTTGCAAAATCTAGGAATCGAGCGATTGTGGATCTGTTTGAACCGGGATCTACCATGAAGCCGATGACCATTGCAGCTGCGATGGAAACAGGAAAATATAATGCCGACACCAAGATAGACACGGCACCAGGCACTTATAAAATTGGCACGGCAACGGTGCATGATTCCCATCCGAATGGCACCTTGACGGTAGCGCAGGTCATTCAGAAGTCCTCTAACGTTGGGTCTGCAAAAATTGCGCTATCACTTGAACCACAATATATGTGGGGCATTTTTAATCAATTAGGTTTCGGCACCATCACGCATGTCAATTTCCCTGGCGAAGCGGCTGGCAAGTTAAGAAACTATAAAACATGGCATCCCATTGAGCAGGCCACTATTTCATATGGCAACGGTATTAGTGTCACGCTATTACAGCTGGCGCGGGCTTATACGGTATTTGCCAATGAAGGTGAGTTACGTCCTGTTACGCTGCTTAAATCTAAAGAGCCTGCGGTTGGTCAGCAAGTATTCTCAGCCGCTACAGCACTCAGTGTGCGCGATATGCTTGAAACGGTTGTTCAAGCAGGGGGTACAGCCCCGAAAGCACAAGTCATGGGTTATCGCGTAGCAGGTAAAACAGGCACGGCGCATAAGCCCGGCATCGGCGGTTATCAAGATAAATATATTGCATCTTTCGTGGGCATGGCCCCCGCAAGTAATCCTAAATTAATTGTGGCAGTCATGATTGATGAGCCTAGCAACGGTCAATATTACGGCGGTATTGTCGCGGCTCCAGTATTTAGTGCCGTCATGGGGGCGACGCTCCGGATGATGGGTGTTCCACAAGATGCACCCAACAATAACGTGATCTTGCCACCGGTCGATTTGCCTGATGTGAAGGAGGCAACATAATGCAAACCCTGCTTACATCACTAAAAGCGCAAGCCGATATTCAGTTCATCACAGCAGATAGCCGTCAGGTAAAAGCCGGTAGCTTGTTCATGGCTTATCAAGGCGATGTGGCAGATGGACGTTCATATATTGCACAAGCGATTGACCAAGGTGCGTCTGCAGTTGTGTGGGAAAAAGATGGATTTATATGGGATGACGCTTGGAAAATTCCGAATCAGCCAATTTTAGGATTGAAAAATCAAGTTGGTGCAATAGCGAGCGAGTTTTACGGCGCACCATCCGACCAGCTTTGGATGGTCGGCGTTACGGGGACAAATGGTAAAACGACTTGCAGTCATTGGCTGGCACAAGCATTTACTGCGCTTGGTCAACAAGCCGCTGTGATCGGTACCTTGGGCAATGGTTTATTAAGCGACCTATCTAAAACAATCAATACCACGCCTGATGCGATTGTTCTTCAGCATCTGTTAGCTGAATATTGGTCACAAAAAGCCAAGGTAGTTGCGATGGAGGTCTCATCGCACGGCTTGGATCAAGGCCGTGTCAACGGCGTCAATTTTGATGTCGCAGTATTCACTAATTTAACGCGTGATCATTTGGATTATCACGGTGATATGCAAGCCTATGGCGAAGCCAAGAAGAAGCTATTTACTTGGGCAGGTCTAAAAACAGCGGTCATTAATCGTGACGACGCATTTGGCTTAACCCTTGCCAAAGAACTCTCCGCCCAAGGCAGAGAAGTCATGACATATGGTTTGAATGAAGGCGATGTCGGTACAAATGATATTGCAGTAAAAAGCATGCAGTTGAGCGACGTAGGGATGACTTTAGAAGTGATCACGCCAAAAGGTGAGGCAACTATTCATGCTGCTGTCATTGGTGAGTTTAATGCTTACAACCTCCTTGCTGTGCTGGCAACATTGTTAGCCTCAGATGTGGCCTTGGTCGATGCGGTGAAGACGATCTCAGTGATTCAGCCGGTGGCTGGACGTATGCAGCAACTGGGCGGCGGTAATTACCCACTTATTGTTGTGGATTATGCACACACTCCAGATGCGCTTGCGCAAGTCCTTAAATCATTGCGGGCCCAGTTAAACCCAAGTTCAGCGCTGATATGCGTATTTGGTTGCGGTGGCGATCGAGATCAAGGCAAACGTCCATTGATGGGAAAAGTCGCTGCTGATCTTGCGAACCAGGTGATTGTGACTTCCGATAACCCGCGCAATGAAACACCTGCCAGCATTATTCAAGCGGTAATGAGTGGTGCTGGCCATCATGCTACCAGTATAGAAAATCGTGCTGAAGCCATTAAATATGCCATTCATCAAGCCAAAAAAGGGGATGTTGTCTTGATTGCTGGCAAAGGCCATGAAGATTATCAAGAAATTGCGGGCGTGAAATATCCATTTAGCGATATGCAAGTAGCCAATGAGATCTTGCAGGAGATGGCAGCATGATGCGCCTATCTGAAGTGGCTTTGGCAACAAGTGGCCA
This sequence comes from Candidatus Methylopumilus turicensis, assembly GCF_000953015.1. Classification (NCBI taxonomy): domain Bacteria; kingdom Pseudomonadati; phylum Pseudomonadota; class Betaproteobacteria; order Nitrosomonadales; family Methylophilaceae; genus Candidatus Methylopumilus; species Candidatus Methylopumilus turicensis. Next base: position 1,515,517 of record NZ_LN794158.1, on the reverse strand, counting down.
ATTGGTCGGCCATGATGTTGAGTTTTGCTGCGTAGGTACAGATAGCCGCGCGATTAAAAAAGGCCAGCTATTTGTGGCGCTTAAAGGTGAAAACTTTGATGGTCATGAATATGTCGCGCAAAGTTTAGAACAAGGTGCATCGGCAGTGCTTGTTTCTCAGGCTTCAAATGCCAGCCCTGCAGTTCTTGTAAAAGATACGCGCTTAGCGCTTGGAGATTTGGCAGCGCATTGGCGTGCCAAGTTTGAGATGCCTGTAGTCGCGATTACTGGAAGCAATGGCAAAACAACGGTTAAAGAAATGCTGGCAAGCATTTTGAAACAATCCGCTGGTGATGATGCGAGCGTATTGGCGACACAAGGCAATTTTAATAATGATATTGGCTTGCCACTGACGATGCTTAATCTTTGCGATCAACATCGTTATGCCGTCCTTGAAATGGGCATGAACCATGCGGGTGAGATTTCCTATCTAACGCGATTATCAAAGCCAAACATTGCTTTGGTCAATAACGCGGGTTCGGCACATATTGGTGAGCTTGGAAGTCTTGAGGCCATTGCCAAAGCCAAAGGTGAAATTTTTGAAGGCTTAGCCGATGGTGGCACGGCCATTATCAATGCCGATGATGACTTCGTCGACTTATGGAAAAAGTTAGCAAGCAAGCATCAACAAATGACATTTGGTTTAAACGAGAAAGCAGACGTTTCCGCAACGTACCAACTGGGAGAGTCTAGCAGCGAGATTGAATTGCTCACCCCCATGGGCAAGGTGTCATTGACATTGCCTGCGCCAGGCTTGCACAACGTACGCAATGCGTTAGCAGCAGCTAGTGCTGGGTTGGCATTAAATGTGTCGTTGGAAAATATTGCATCAGGACTAAGCTGCTTTGCTGGCGCAAAAGGTCGTTTGCAGGTGAAACAAGGCCTCGCTGGTGCCAAGGTGATTGATGATACGTATAACGCAAATCCATCATCAATGAAGGCCGCCGTAGAGGTTCTAAAAGCCAGCCAGGGCCAACGCATTTTTGTGATGGGCGATATGGCTGAGCTTGGGGATGATGCCCCAATGATGCATGCCGAGATTGGGGCTTATGTTAAAGCCGCAGGCATTGAAAAGTTTTTTGCATTTGGCAAGCTCAGTCAATACGCAGCAGACGCCTTCGGTGAAAACGCTACGCATGTTGAATCCATTGAGGCATTGACTGCTTTGCTTACGCAAAGCCTGACTGATCAAGTGACTGTGCTGGTGAAAGGCTCTCGCTCGATGAAGATGGAGCGCGTGGTTGATGCAATTCAATTGGCAAACACAAATAATCACAAGGAAAATCACTCATGTTGCTAGAACTTGCACGCTGGTTAGCGCACGACATTCACGGCTTTAATGTATTTAACTACATCACCTTGCGTGCGGTACTAGCCACAATGACGGCCTTAGCCATTTCATTTGTGATTGGCCCCAAACTTATCCGTAAATTGACCGAATATAAAGTGGGGCAGTCTGTGCGAGATGATGGCCCGCAAACCCACTTAATTAAAGCGGGGACACCCACCATGGGTGGTGCACTCATTCTGGTGGCGATTGCCATTTCAACGTTGCTGTGGGCTGACTTAAGTAACCGTTATGTATGGGTGGTGTTATTCACCACCTTAGGCTTTGGGATTATTGGCTTTGTCGATGATTGGCGCAAAGTGGTGTACCGCAACCCAAAAGGTTTATCAGCAAAAGCGAAATACTTTTGGCAGTCAGCGATTGGTTTTGGCGTAGCAATTTATCTGGTGCAAACAGCCTCAATCCCAGCTGAAACGACACTTTATGTGCCTTTTTTCAAACACCTTGTTTTTCCAATGAGTGCAGTGGGATTTGTGGTGTTGACCTACTTGGTGTTGGTGGGGAGCAGCAATGCTGTGAATTTAACAGACGGATTGGACGGATTGGCGATTATGCCAACGCTCATGATTTCCGCGGCTTTGGCGATTTTTGCTTATGTCACAGGCCACCTATTTTTCTCCAAATACTTAGGTATTCCTTATGTGCCAGGCGCCGGTGAGTTGATGGTGTTTTGTGCAGCCATGTCAGGCGCAGGCTTGGGATTTTTGTGGTTTAACGCTTATCCAGCAGAAGTATTTATGGGGGATGTCGGCGCGCTGGCTTTAGGTGCGGCACTTGGTGCAGTGGCAGTGATTGTGCGTCAAGAAATCATCTTGTTTGTGATGGGGGGCGTTTTCGTGGTGGAGACCTTATCTGTTGCCATTCAAGTCACTTACTTCCGATATACGAAAAAGAAATACGGCGAGGGCCGTCGAATCTTTTTAATGGCACCTTTACACCACCACTATGAACAAAAAGGCTGGAAAGAAACGCAAGTAGTAGTACGTTTTTGGATTATTACCATGATGTTGGTGTTAGTTGGATTGGCGAGTTTAAAAATACGATGAAACTCGAATTACACGACAAACAGGTGTTGGTGCTAGGCCTTGGCGACACGGGGCTTTCGGCCTTGCGTTGGCTGCGTGGCCAAGGCACCCGTTTGTCTGTGGCTGATACACGTGAAATACCCCCTGGTGTTGAAATCGTAAAACAAGAAATGCCAGACGTTAACGTGTGTATCGGAGCCTTTAGCGAGTCCGTATTTAATCAAGCTGAAGTAATTGTCATTAGTCCAGGAGTGCCATTAGCTGAGCCTCTGGTGCAAGCCGCTCTTGAGCGTGGTGTGCCAGTCGTGGGTGATGTTGAGCTGTTTGCGCAATACAAACCCGCAAGTGCCAAAGTCATCGCAATTACTGGATCAAACGGCAAAAGCACTGTGACAACCTTGGCAGGTGACATGTGTAAAGCCGCAGGCTTAAAAACAGTGGTCGCGGGAAACATTGGCTTGCCAGTATTAGATACCCTTAATGATGAGACGCCTGATGTTTATGTGCTCGAGCTTTCTAGTTTTCAGCTTGAAACGACTTCTAGCTTGAATGCAGATGCTGCAACAGTGCTCAATATCAGTGAAGACCACATGGATCGTTATCACGGTCTTGTCGATTATGCACAAGCAAAAGCTCGTGTTTTTGCAGGATCTGGTGTGCAAGTGCTCAACCGTCAAGATGCTTGGAGCATGAACATGGCGATAAAAGGCCGCGCTTGCGTGACCTTTGGTTTAGACCAAGCCACTCATGCCGAAGATTTTGGTGTAGCAACACAAGCCGGTATTCCGGCGTTAATGAAGGGCGCAAGTGTTTTATTAAGCACACAAGCCATGAAGCTTGCAGGGCTTCACAATGCGGCCAATGCGTTAGCGGCGATGGCTTTATGTGAGGCGATTGGTGTGTCGCAATCCGCCATGCTGAACGCCTTATGTGAATACAAGGGCTTGCCGCATCGGGTGGAATGGGTTGCAAATATTGGAAATGTGGCTTTTTACGATGACTCAAAAGGTACTAATGTGGGGGCCACTTATGCAGCGCTTCAGGGCTTAGTTGGTCCAAATGACCCCAAGAAGATTGTGTTAATTGCAGGCGGTGATGGCAAAGGTCAGGACTTTTTACCACTGGCTGAAATTGTGGCTAAAAATGCGCGTGCAGTTGTGTTGATTGGGCGTGATGCGCCGAATATTGAAGATGCTTTAAAAAGTACGCAGGTGAATTTGGTGCGGGCAGAAAGCTTAGAAGAGGCAGTGAAGCAAGCCTATGCCTTAGCGCAATCAGGCGATGCTGTTTTACTCTCACCAGCTTGTGCTAGCTTCGATATGTTCCGCAATTATGTTCATCGTGCAGAAGTCTTTGTTCAAAGCGTTAAAGCGCTTGCAAACGAGGAGGCAGCCGCATGATGCCAATGTTGAACAATCGCAACAAAATTACGGGTGAAAGTTATGACCAAGCATTACTTTGGGTCACCTTAGTTTTGCTTGCGTTTGGCATGGTCATGGTTTACTCAGCCTCGATTTCTTGGGCAGAGGGTAAGTCTTTAACTCATCATCAAGCCTCTTACTATTTGGTGCGTCATGCAGGATTTTTAGTGGTCGGGCTAGTGGTTGCTGGCATTGCTTTTCAAGTGCCAATACGTACTTGGAAGAAGTATGCGACACCATTATTTTTAGTTGGTCTGGGGATGCTTATCTTAGTGTTAGTGCCAGGAATCGGACATAAAGTGCTAGGAAGTCGTCGTTGGATTAAGTTGGTGCTATTTCAAATACAACCCTCAGAGTTGATGAAGTTTTTTGCGGCAGTGTACGTAGCGGATTACACCACGCGAAAAGCAGCGCTGATGCATAGTTTCAAACAGGGCTTCTCACCAATGTTGATTGTAATGATATTTGTAGCATTTTTGTTATTGCAAGAGCCTGACTTTGGTGCGTTCGTTGTTATCGCCTCCATCTCGATTGCTATTTTGTGGTTGGGTGGTATCAATTTAAGAATCTTTGGTGGACTTCTTGTGTTGCTCGTGATTGGTTTCATCATTTTAATTTTGACTTCGCCATATCGCCTTCAACGGATTGTCGGTTATATGGATCCATGGGCAGATCCTTTTGGGAAAGGGTATCAGCTGACCCATGCGCTCATCGCGTTTGGGCGGGGTGAGTGGTTGGGTGTGGGTTTAGGAGGCAGTGTAGAGAAATTGATGTATTTGCCAGAAGCACATACCGACTTCTTGTTGGCGGTGATTGCAGAGGAGCTAGGTTTTATCGGCGTAGCGGCATTAGTTGGTTTGTTTGCTTGGGTCGTGGTGCGCTCATTCAAAATCGCGAAAGAATCCGTGAGTAATGAGCAGTATTTCTCCGCCTTATTAGCACAAGGTATTGGTGTTTGGATTGGCGTGCAAAGCATTATCAATATGGGTGTGAATATGGGCTTGTTACCCACCAAGGGTTTAACGTTGCCGCTACTCTCTTTTGGCGGCACGGGTATTTTGGCGAATTGCGTTGCTATGGCGGTATTACTCCGTATTGATTGGGAAAATAAACGTTTGTTTAAGGGTATTCAGGTATGAGTACCAAAACGCTTATGGTGATGGCAGGCGGCACAGGTGGTCATGTTTATCCTGCGATGGCTGTGGCTGACCATTTGAAAGCCCAAGGCTGGAATGTCGTTTGGCTTGCCACTGAAGGCGGCATGGAAAACCGTTTAATAGAAGGTAAAAACTATGCGAAAGCCATGATCACCATGCAAGGCGTGCGTGGTAAGGGCTTGCTAGGCTGGGTGTTGTTGCCAATTAAGTTAGCTAAAGCTTTAAGCCAAAGCTTTAGTGCAATACGCAAACATCAGCCGAATGTGGTGCTCGGTATGGGCGGATTTGCCGCATTCCCAGGCGGATTAATGGCACGCTTACTTGGCAAACCATTAGTGATACATGAACAAAACTCGGTGGCTGGTTTAACTAACAAATTGATGGCAAAAATCGCAACACGGGTTTTGGCAGCTTTCCCTGGAGCGCTTAATAAAGCGAACGTAGTTGGCAATCCAGTCCGTGCAGATATTGCCACATTAGCTGAGCCCTTAACGCGCTTTGAGACGCATGAAGGATCGCTTAAGTTATTGGTGGTTGGCGGTAGTTTAGGTGCGCAAGCACTCAACGATTTGATTCCACAGGCGATGGCAGTGATACCTGCCGAAAAACGACCAGTCGTGATTCATCAGGCTGGGATCAAGCATATTGAAGTGTTGAAAAGTAACTATGCACAACATGGCCTAGAAGCCGATTGCCGAGCTTTTATAGAGGATATGGCTGAAATGTATACATGGGCTGATTTTGTGATTTGCCGCGCAGGTGCGATGACGATAGCGGAATTATCAGCAGTAGGCTTGGGTAGTTTGTTGGTGCCATTTCCATTTGCAGTGGATGATCATCAAACCACGAATGCCGCTTATTTGGCAGAGTATGAGGCTGCTTTTTTGGTACAACAAAAAGCATTAACAGTAGAAAAACTAGTGAATATTTTGACGACATTAACCCGTGAGCGTTGTTTAAGCATGGCAAATAAAGCGCGTGCTTTAGGTAAGCCGTCAGCCACGGCGGATGTGGCAAGTGTTTGCATGGAGGTAGCCGTATGAAACATAAAGTGAAGAATATTCATTTCATCGGTATCGGTGGCTCAGGCATGAGCGGTATTGCTGAAGTGCTGGTGAACTTGGGTTTTAACGTCACAGGTTCGGATTTAGCTAGCAACAGTGTCACAGCAAGATTGAAGGCCGCAGGCGCAACGGTGTATCAAGGCCATCAAAAAGAGAATTTAACGGATGCGGATGTCGTCGTGGTTTCAAGTGCGGTCAATGAAGCCAACCCAGAAGTAAAAGAAGCGCGTGCACGTCAGATCCCGGTGGTTCCGCGTGCACTGATGCTGGCAGAGTTGATGCGCTTTAGACAAGGGATTGCTGTTGCGGGGACGCACGGCAAAACAACCACTACGAGTTTGATAGCGAGCATCTTAGCTGAAGCTGGGATGGACCCAACTTACGTCATTGGCGGCAAGTTGGAATCAGCGAATGCCAACGCAAAATTAGGCACGGGGGAATATATCGTGGCTGAGGCAGATGAGTCCGATGCCTCATTTTTACACCTCACACCAGTGATGGCAGTGGTCACCAATATTGATGCTGACCACATGGACACATATGAGCATAGCTTCGACAAGCTCAAAACTGCCTTTGTGGACTTCGTTCAGCAATTGCCATTTTGGGGGATGGCGGTTGTGTGTGTCGATGATGCCAATATCTGCGAAATTTTGCCTAGGCTTACCAAGCCAGTCATGACTTATGGCTTTAGTGAAGCTGCGCGTGTGAGAGCGATTAATGTCGTCGCAGATAATGGCCAAATGCGCTTTACCGTGCAACGTATTAATGGTGTGACTACTGAATTTGATGTGACCTTGAATTTACCAGGCAAGCATTATGTGCTCAACGCATTAGCAGCGATTGCGATTGCGAGCGAGCTGAATGTACCTGATGCGGCCATGATTAAAGCGCTTAAGGAATTTAAAGGCGTCGGTCGTCGCTTTGAGCGTTACGGCGAAGTAAAAGCGCCAGCAGGCGGCGCATTCACGTTGATTGATGATTACGGACATCATCCAGTTGAAATGCAAGCGGTGATTGCGGCGGCGCGCGGTGCATTTCCTAATCGACGACTCGTCTTAGCTTTCCAACCGCACCGTTACACCAGAACGCGTGATTGTTTTGAAGATTTTGTGAAAGTGCTTTCAAGCGCAGATGCCGTCTTGCTGACAGAGGTTTATTCGGCCGGTGAAGCGCCAATCGTCGCGGCAGATGGCCGCTCATTGGTGCGAGCTGTGCGTGTGGCCGGCAAGGTGGAGCCGCTTTTTGTAGAAACCACGACTGAATTGCCACAAGCGATTGCGAACATAGTGCAAGACGGTGATGTAGTGATTGTGATGGGGGCTGGTTCGATCGGTCAGGTTGCAAGTTTAACAAGGGATTTATGCAAGTGATGGCACAAGCCCAAACACAAGGAAGTTTGTTGTTGAACGAGGCAATGACTCGTTACAACAGTTGGCGCGTGGGAGGTAAAGCAGATCGTTTGTATATTCCTGTGAGCTTGGATGATTTAAGTGCTTTCTTGCAAACTTTGGATGCTAATGAGCCTTTACATTTTGTGGGTCTGGGTTCGAATTTGTTGGTAAGAGATGCGGGTGTGCGCGGCACGGTCGTGGTGCTTCACAACGCGCTCAACACTTTGCAAATGGAAGGCAATTTGGTTTATGCCGATGCGGGTGTCACGTGTGCCAAGTTGGCTAGATTTACCGCAAAACAAGGCAAACAAGGTGGTGAGTTTTGGGCTGGTATTCCTGGCACTGTGGGTGGTGCGTTGGCGATGAATGCTGGCTGTCATGGTGGCGAAACTTGGGATAGCGTAAAGCGCGTGTTGACGATTGATGCAAAAGGCATAGTGCATGAACGGGATGTGGCTGAGTTTGTAGCGACCTATCGCCATGTAGCCATGCCAGTGGCTAAAGAATGGTTTGTTGGTGCTTGGTTTGAATTGCCATCGGGTGATGCCGAAGCCGCTGAGCAAAAGATTAAAGCCTTACTCGCAAAAAGATTGGCAACGCAACCACTGAATTTGCCGAACGCGGGCTCAACCTTCCGTAACCCAGAGGGTGATTATGCGGCGAGATTGATTGAGGCTTGTGGCTTAAAAGGCTACAAAATTGGCGGTGCGCAAGTCTCAGAAAAGCACGCTAATTTTATTGTGAATTTAGGCGATGCCAGCGCAGATGATATTGAGCAATTAATCGTGTTGATGCGCGATACGGTCAAAGAAAAGTTTGGAATTAGCTTGCATCAAGAGGTGCATCTGTTAGGTGACAAAGTAGGCGAGAAATGATGAGTGAGACATTTGGAAAAGTAGCCGTTTTATTGGGTGGAAAATCAGGCGAACGTGAAGTTTCGCTCAAGAGCGGCTCGGCTGTGTTAGCTGCATTGCAAGCGCAAGGCATCGATGCGGAAGCATTTGATCCAGCGACTCGCCCATTGCATGACTTAGCACAATATGACGCGGCTTTTATTTCGCTGCATGGTCGCTTTGGTGAAGATGGCACCATGCAAGGCGCTTTGGAGTTGTTCGGCATCCCATATACAGGCTCTGGCGTGATGGCTTCAGCTATCGGCATGGATAAGTGGCGTACTAAGTTAATTTGGCACGCAGCAGGTGTAACAACGCCGGCATTTGAAGTCGTCAGTGCAGATTCTGATTTTGCAGCCATTGAGCAAAAACTGGGCTTGCCACTCTTCGTCAAACCCGCTAACGAAGGCTCAAGCATTGGCATTAGCAAAGTTAAAACAGCAGGGGGTTTGAAAGCCGCTTATGAATTGGCAGCTAAATCAGACCCGCTAGTCATTGCAGAGCAATTTGTAGGCGGCGGCGAATATACAGTGGGTATTTTGGGCGACCAAGTTTTACCGATTGTACGCATCGTGCCTGCGAATGAGTTTTATGATTTTGAGGCTAAATATTTACGTGATGACACGCAGTATTTATGCCCATGTGGTTTGCCATCAGCACAAGAAGCCAGAATACAAGCGGAAGCTTTACAGGCATTTAAAGCGATTGGTGGCACAGGTTGGGGTCGTGTGGATTTCTTGATGGATGAAGCGGGCAAGCATTACTTTTTGGAGGTGAATACCAGTCCGGGCATGACAGATCACAGCTTGGTCCCAATGGCCGCAAAAGCGGCAGGGATTCCATTTGGTGACTTAGTGAAACGTATTTTGAGTTTGGCAATAGCACAGCACGGAGCGAAAACGCGTGTGGGATAAACCCAATCTTTTGAATTGGATTGCAAATGCGCTGTTTGCGCTGGCATTCGTATTATTCATTTATGGATCGCTTTATATCGTGGTGCACTTGCCGATATTTCCACTCAATGAAGTGCGCGTAGAAGGTGAGTTAAAGCATGTGACGCGTGAGCAAGTGAAGTTGATTGCTAGCCGTTATCTGCAAGGTAATTTTTTTACGGTGAATTTAGTTCGGACACGCCAAGCATTTGAGAAATTGCCTTGGGCAAGAAATGTCAGCGTGAGACGGCGTTGGCCAAATCGCCTAGAGGTGATGATTGAGGAGCATCAGGCTTTAGCGCGCTGGGGAAACATTGCACTGGTGAATACGCATGGCGAAATCTTTCACGGAGCTTCAGATGCTGATTTACCTGTTTTTTATGGTCCAGGGGATGGTGTAAAAGAAGTGGCAGCCCATTATGGTGAATTTAATGCGTTAATCTTGCCCGCGAACATGAAACTGACCGAAGTGACATTAACGCCAAGGCGCTCATGGCAGGTGACGACCAACAATGGCATGGTGATTTCATTAGGCCGGGAAAAAATGGATATGCGTTTAGCGAGATTTATGCAGGTTTATCGCAAAACCTATGCTGGCTTAAAAGGGGATTTGAATTATGTGGATTTACGTTACCCCAGTGGTTTTGCGGTAAGAAGTCCGATGGCGTTAGCCGCGTTTAAGCCAGTGGTGGTTAATGCAGCTCCTAAAGAACAAAAGTTGAGCAATATTAAAAGTGAGCCGCTGCGCAAAGATGAAGGAAGAAAAGCGCCGATTAAAAAAGAACAAAGTAAACGTGGTGTAAAAAAAGCTGAGATAAAAAAGGCGAAGGCTTAGTGAGTGCAACAGGCAAGATTGTTTAAACGAATCAATAAGAATCAAAAATGCTAATTAAGAAAAGTGGAGAAACACAATGAGTAAAGCTAAAGAAGAGAAAAACCTCATTATTGGCTTGGATATCGGTACATCTAAAGTGGTCGCAATTGTTGCGGAACTGATGGCGGATGGCAGTATGAATGTGATTGGCCTTGGACAGCACGTTTCACGAGGCCTTAAAAAAGGCGTGGTGATTAACATCGACTCCACTGTGAATGCGATTCAGCGTGCCATCGAAGAAGCCGAGCTGATGGCAGATTGCACGATTAAAAACGTGTTTACAGGCATTGCAGGTAGCCATGTGCAAAGTATTAATGCGCGTGGCATGGTGAAGATTAAAGATGCTGAAGTGACTCAGGCTGATGTGGCGCGCGTGATTGAAACTGCGCAAGCGATTGCCTTGCCTTCAGACCAACAGATTCTTCATATTCTGACGCAGGAATACATCATTGATGGTCAAGAAGACGTGCGTGAACCTCTGGGCATGAGTGGCATGAAGTTAGAAGTAAAAGTCCATATCGTGACTGGTGCTGTGGCTGCTGCTCAAAACATCGTGAAGAGTATTAAGCGTTGCGGTTTAGAGGTCACTGATTTAATTCTTCAGCCACTTGCTTCAAGTGAGGCCGTCTTGACTGAGGATGAAAAAGAGCTGGGTGTGTGCTTGGTAGATATTGGTGGCGGTACTACAGACATTGCCGTATTCAAACAAGGGGCAATTCGTCATACCGCGGTGATTCCAATTGCCGGTGATCAAATCACTAACGACGTTGCGGTGGCTTTGAGAACGCCAACGCAGTCTGCAGAAGATATCAAGATTAAACATGGTTGTGCTCTTCGCCAATTGGCGGACCCGCGTGAAGTCGTGGAAGTGCAAGGGACTGATGGAAGAGAGTCACGTCAACTTTCCGTGCAAACCTTGGCTGAGGTGATTGAGCCACGGGTAGTTGAGTTGTACGAGTTTGTATTAGCTGAGTTACGTCGCAGTGGCCTAGAAGAAATGATTGCCTCTGGCATCGTGATTACAGGCGGTTCATCAATGATGAAGGGGATGGTTGAGTTAGGAGAAGAAATCTTCCATATGCCGGTGCGCATGGGTTTACCAAGATACGTAGGTGGCTTATCAGAAGTGGTCAGTAATCCACGTTACGCAACTGGCGTAGGCTTGCTGTTAATTGGTAAGCGACAAGTCGCACAACAGATTCAGGTAGGTTTAGATGCCAATTCATTCGGTCGCATTCTTGAGCGAATGAAAAGTTGGTTTCAGGGTAATTTTTAGTGGTGAGCAGTAGAAGTAGAAGTAAAGGCAGAAGTAATTTAGTTTAGGCAGATCTCAAGGAGAAATACAATGTTTGAAATTATGGATAATGAAAACCAAGAAGCCGTTATTAAGGTGATTGGCGTGGGTGGTTGCGGCGGAAACGCTGTTGAACACATGATCGCAAAAAATGTGGGTGGCGTAGAATTTATTTGCGCAAACACCGACATGCAGGCGCTTAAAAAGAGCCAAGCGAAAACTGTACTGCAAATCGGTATGGATATCACTAAAGGCTTGGGCGCTGGTGCGAAACCGGAAATTGGACGCGAAGCTGCATTAGAAGATCGTGATCGTATTGCTGAAATCATTGACGGCGCCGATATGTTGTTCATCACGGCCGGTATGGGCGGTGGTACAGGAACGGGTGCCGCACCGATCGTGGCTGAAGTTGCGAAAGAAATGGGTATCTTGACCGTTGCGGTGGTGACTAAGCCATTTGCATTTGAAGGTAAACGAAGCAAAGTGGCAACAGATGGCTTGGAAGAACTTTCTAAGCATGTTGATTCTCTGATTATTATCCCGAATGACAAGTTGATGGAAGTGTTGGGCGATGATGTGACATTTATCGATGCATTTAAAGCAGCAAACGATGTGCTGCATAACGCAGTGTCAGGGATTGCTGAAATCATTAATTGTCCTGGTTTAGTCAACGTCGACTTTGCTGACGTACGTACCGTGATGTCTGAAATGGGTATGGCGATGATGGGTTCTGCGATCGCAACAGGCCCAGACCGCGCGGTTTTAGCGGCTGAGCAAGCGGTCGCAAGTCCGTTGCTTGAGAACGTTAATTTGGCAAATGCACGTGGTGTTTTAGTCAACATTACTGCTAGCCACTCTTTCAAGATGAAAGAATATAACGATGTCATGCACACTATCCGTTCATTCACAGCTGAAGATGCAACTGTGATTATTGGTAACGTGTTTGATGAAAGCATGGGTGATGCGTTACGTGTCACGATGGTTGCAACCGGTCTAAATGGCGTAGGTGCTCAGCAAAAACCAAAACTAGTCATGGCAGCAACGCCGATGGTGCGCGATGGTACAACTAATCAACCTATTTACACTGGTGCTGGCAATGTAGGTTACATGGATGATGATGAGCCCGCTGTATTCACACAAAATAGTGGTCGTCGTGCGCAAGTCGATGCAATGAAAAAAGACGGGATTGAAGAATATGACATCCCAGCATTTTTACGCAAACAAGCGGATTAATGATCTTGCATTAGCGCCTTGTCCTAGCGGTTTGGACATGGCACTCGTGAGTGAGTGCGGCATCTATGCTATGCTTTTAGCACGATAGCTGGTCTTTATTGAGAGGGCTTCTTCATTAACCAAGAAGCCATAAAGGATTTTTTAGGTTTAGTTAAGGTGAAATTAGAAAAGTAAATATGCTGAAACAGCGCACCCTTAAAAAATCAATTAATGCCACTGGTGTTGGCTTACATACAGGCGAAAAAGTCACCATGACTTTGCGACCTGCATTGCCTGACACTGGGATTGTTTTCCGTCGCGTCGATCTGCCCGAATCAGCGGAAATCAAAGTGCAACCTCAATATGTATGCGACACCCGGATGTGTTCAGCCTTGGAACACAAAGGGGTGCGCGTCGCCACTGTCGAGCATTTAATGTCCGCACTAGCTGGGCTAGGGATAGATAATATTTACGTAGACTTGTCCGCTGGGGAAGTGCCGATTATGGATGGCAGTTCTGGCCCATTCGTATTCTTACTGCAACAAGCAGGCATTGTTGAACAAGCCGCAGCGAAAAAATTCATCCGAGTAAAAAAAACGGTGGAAGTCCGTGATGGGGATAAGTGGGTGCGTTTCGATCCATACTTTGGATTTAGAATCGACTTTACCATCGACTTTGCACACCCCGTATTTGAACACACAGGGAATAATGTAAAGATTGATTTTGCAGACAATTCTTATATCAAAGAAGTGAGTCGCGCACGGACATTCGGCTTTATGCATGAGGTCGAGGCCCTTCGCTCGATGGGTTTGGCGCGTGGCGGAAGTTTAGATAATGCGATTGTGTTAGATGAGTACCGCATCTTGAATCAAGATGGTTTACGCTATGATGACGAATTCGTTAAACACAAAACCCTAGATGCCATTGGCGATTTATATGTGCTCGGACATCCTTTACTTTGTGCTTTCACAGCTTACAAGTCTGGGCATGCTCTTAACAATCAATTGTTAAGAACACTATTGGCGGATGCCGATGCTTGGGAATATACAACATTCGATAAGGCTGAAGAGGCGCCAATCGGATTCCAAGCGCCGATGACAGCGTCGCCGGCTTTGCAATATCTTTAGGTGAGAATCATTTATGTCGCGCATTTTGTTATTTGTACTCATTTTAGTCGTGGTCATTTGTTATGCCGCTTACCTCATCAAAGGCGACAGAAGATACCTGACCCTGTTAATTCAAATTATAAAATACGCACTGATTGCGGTAGGTTTGTATTTTATTGTTAAGTTTATTTGAAGCGCTTATCTCTCATTTTTTTCTCTCGTCTATTTTTTAGGTCACTGTTCAAACATCAATGAAACATTGGGCCACATTATTCAGCATCTTTCTTTTTGCAACGCCATCAGCTTGGGGCATGAGTGCAGAGCAAACATTCGCCCACGCCCAAAGTGCTTATCAATCTAAAAATGTCAAAGCGCTTACTGATGATGCGAGTCAATTGCATGCTCAGAACTATCTCCTGGCGCCGTATGCAGATTATTGGCTTATGTTAATTACCTTGAGTAGTAGCGATAAGAGCGCCGTACGCGATTTTTTATCACAATATGCCGATTATCCCTTTGCTGACAAAGTGCGTGGTGAGTGGTTAAAAACTCTGGCTAAGCGACAGGATTGGGAAACGTTTTTTGCAGAGCTGATCAACTTTAAACGCGATGACTTAGCAGTGACGTGTTACTCCTTGGAGGGGCGTGCAAAAAAAGGGGATCTGATCGCACTGACGGAAGGTAAGGCGCTATGGATGAGTGCTGCCGAGCAGCCGGCCAATTGTGAGAGTTTGTTTGATTTGATGCAGGCATCTAAGGTGCTCACGCAGGACGATATTTGGTCACGTTTTCGATTAGCAATGCAAGAGGGAAAAATCGCACTAGCTAAAAGTATTATTCAGCGTGACAGCAATCTATCCAAGCTGGAAATGAAGCTCATTGATGTGGTTTACCAAAACCCACAATTGGCATTAGAAAAGAAAATCATCCCATTTAAAAGCCATTTAGGCCGTGCATTAAATCTATACGCGATCGATAAGTTGGCGCGTAGCAAGTTAGATGAGGGGTTGAGCACTTGGTCTAAATACATAGTTCAGTTTGAGGCTGATGAGCAGGCTTACATGTGGGGACGTTTAGCGATGCAGGCTGCGCGACGTCATGATGCTGAAGCATTAAATCTTTATGCAAAAGTGAACAATAGCGAACTTGAAAAAGATGCAATCGCTTGGAAAGTAAGAGCCGCATTGCTGGATCGAAATTGGACTATCGTTTTATCAACGATTGAGGATATGCAGCCCACTCAGCAAGAAGAACAGGTTTGGCGTTATTGGAAGGCGCGTGCTTATAAAGCGCAAAATGCAACGACTAAAGCGAATGCCATTCTTCTCCCGCTTTCGCGTGAACACACCTATTATGGATTGCTGGCAAAGGATGAGCTGGGTGAGGTCATTGCTAATCCACCAAGCAATTATGTGCCTACTGAAAATGAAGTGCAGTTAGTACAAAATCAAGCCGCCATTCAAAGGTCACTTGAGTTGCAGAAGCTGGATATGCGATGGGAAAGTCGTGCTGAATGGGCTTGGGCAACCAAAGATTATGACGATAAGCAAATGTTGGCTGCCGCAGAACTAGCCATGCGCCAAGCTTGGTATGATTTGGCGATTAGTACCGCTGAAAAGACTAAGTTTGTGCATAATTTTATATTGCGATATCCAGCACCTTATCGCGAAACTGTGCAGACTTTTGCCAAAGACTATGGATTGGATGAAGCCTGGGTCTATGGCTTAACCCGTCAAGAAAGTCGTTTTGTCAGTTACGCAA